>NZ_JAGPYY010000004.1:0-186593 GCF_024454075.1 Corynebacterium sp. CCUG 71335 | reverse complement strand
GGAAAAAATAAACACCAAGACGCCGGTTTGTCCACCATGTCGCGACTCATCTGTCAACAATGTCGCGACTGATGACAAATTGTCGGGCTGACAGGATTTGAACCTGCGACCCCTACACCCCCAGTGTAGTGCGCTGCCAAACTGCGCCACAGCCCGTTGCTCCCAAAGCATTCTTGGGGAACTTCGATAGATTACAGCACGGTCAGTTTAATCAGTAATCAGCAGGTCACGTAGAGTCGCACTATGGGTAAGTTTGACTGGTTCTGGAAAGCGATGGGCTCTACGTCTGAGCGCAACGACAAGAAGTCGAAAGGCATTGTCGCTACCGCGCACGAGCTCATGCCTGCGTACGAGGGGCGCAGTGATGCGGAGCTCGCCAAGGAGATCCGGGCAACCGTTGTGGACGGGCAGATTCAGAAGAAGCCAGAGTTTCTCGCCATTCTTTCTGTGGCCTCAACCCGCACGTTGGGGATGACGCCGTTCAACGTGCAGAATCAAGCGGTACTGCGTCTGCTCGAAGGCGACGTGATTCAGATGGCCACCGGTGAAGGCAAGACGCTCGTGGGTGCGATGGCTGCCACGGGTTTCGCACTCACTGGCAAGCGTGTGCACGTCATCACCGTGAACAACTACCTCGCGCAGCGTGACGCGGAGTGGATGCGCCCGCTCGTCGAATTCTTCGGGCTCAAGGTGGGCTTTGTCACCGAATCGAGCGAGCGCGAAGACCGGGTTGAATCGTACAGGGCGGACGTAGTCTACGCGCCAGTTGCGGAAATCGGATTTGACCACCTGCGCGACAACCAAATCACGAGTCGCGGCCAGACTGTTCAGGCGCGAGCTGACGTTGCGCTTGTCGACGAAGCAGACAGCGTGCTTGTCGACGAAGCCTTAGTCCCGCTCGTCCTCGCCGGTTCCAAGCCAGGAGAGCAGGCTACCGGGCAGATCACGGAAGCTGTTTCCCATTTGAGGGAGGGGATCGACTACACGATCGATGCGGATCGCCGCAATGTGTTCCTGACCGACGACGGCGCCGCCAAGGTGGAGAAGTCTCTCGGTATTGACTCGCTGTATTCGGATGGGAACATCGGCACGATTCTCGTCCGCGTCAACCTCGCATTGCACGCGAAAGCGCTGCTCATCCGCGATGTCCACTACATCGTTCAGGACGGCAAGATCGACCTAGTGGATGCCTCCCGTGGTCGCGTCGCTGAGCTACAACGCTGGCCCGACGGTTTGCAGGCGGCTGTCGAAGCGAAGGAAGGACTCGATGTCAGTGAGGGCGGCCGCATCCTCGACTCCATCACGCTCCAGGCACTGATGCGCCGTTACCCGCTCGTGTGCGGGATGACGGGTACTGCGGTGGAGGCGACGGATCAACTGCGCCAGTTCTACGACCTGCGCGTCTCGGTCATCGAGCGGGCTAAGCCCCTCCAGCGTTTCGACGAGCAGGATCGCGTTTACGCCACCATGGATGAGAAGTTCAA
Source organism: Corynebacterium sp. CCUG 71335 (assembly GCF_024454075.1). NCBI lineage: Bacteria > Bacillati > Actinomycetota > Actinomycetes > Mycobacteriales > Corynebacteriaceae > Corynebacterium > Corynebacterium sp. CCUG 71335. The sequence continues at coordinate 185,109 of NZ_JAGPYY010000004.1, read as the reverse complement.
AGCCATCGTCGCCGAGATTGCCCACCTTCATGGCACGGGGCAGCCAGTGCTCGTCGGCACGCACGACGTGGCTGAGTCTGAGGCTCTTGCTGACGCTTTGACGCAGCGCGGCATCGAGGTCAACGTGCTCAACGCCAAGAACGATGCGGAGGAGGCGCGCATCGTGGCAGAAGCGGGCGATCTGGGCCGCGTCACGGTGTCGACGCAGATGGCCGGACGAGGTACCGACATTCGCCTGGGCGGCGCTGACGAGGCCGACCACGATGCCGTTGCGGAACTCGGTGGACTAGCGGTGATCGGTACGGCCCGCCACCGCACAGCGCGCCTGGACAATCAGCTCCGTGGCCGCGCGGGACGCCAGGGCGATCCTGGCTTGAGTTTGTTCTTCGTGTCCCTCGAAGATGACATCGTGGCCGCGGGTGGGGCGGACGAGAAGATCACTGCGCAGCCCGATGCCGATGGCCGGGTGGACGCAAAACGCATCCACGACTTCGTGGCCCACTGCCAGCGTGTCACTGAAGGCCAACTGCTGGAAATCCACGCGCAGACGTGGAAGTACAACCAGCTCCTTGCAGATCACCGGGCTATTATCGACGAGCGCCGCGCCATCCTCTTGGACACCGACCGTGCATGGGTCGAACTGTCCCAGCGTGCGCCGGAAAAGGCTGCGGAGCTCGAGGCTGCGGGCGTCGATAAGCATGTGCGTGAACAGGCCGCGCGCGAGATCATGCTTTTCCACCTCGACGACGAATGGTCCGAGCATCTGGCCCATATGGACGACGTCCGTGAGTCCATCCACCTGCGGGCCATCGCACGCGAAACCCCGCTGACCGAGTATCACCGAATTGCCGTGCGGGAGTTCAAGGAGCTGGCACAACGCGCTGTCGATCGTGCCGTTGACACCTTTGAGCAGGTGCTTATCGACGACCGCGGCGCCCACCTCGCTAACGCCGGCTGGAAGCGCCCGAGCGCAACGTGGACCTACATGGTGTCCGACAACCCGCTCGCCGGGGGAGGAAACTCAGTCATCTCTGGGATAGCCAGCATGTTCCGGTAGGTTAGAGCGCGAACCGCCCACGATCGCAGCGCGGTCGACGAAGTTGTCGGTATGATGGGCGTGAAGTTGAATAACGATTGACATCCGTCGAAAGCGTCAGGAGAAGACATGAGCGAGAACACCGGTACGCCGGAGGCACAGGTAGAAACCACTTCGGTATTCCGTGCCGATCTTCTGAAGGAGATGGAGACGGGAGCTACCGCCTCTGACAACGTCGGTGGCGTGGAGGGCCTGCCGGAAGGCGCAGCCCTCCTCGTTGTGAAGCGTGGCCCGAACGCGGGTGCCCGCTTCCTGCTGGACCGTGACACCACCACCGCAGGCCGCCACCCCGAGGCAGACATCTTCCTCGATGACGTGACCGTGTCCCGCCGTCACGCTGAGTTCCGCCGCAATTCCGGCGAGTTCGAGGTCGTCGACGTCGGATCCCTTAACGGCACCTACGTCAACCGCGAGCCGCGTAACTCCCAGGCGCTGTCTACCGGCGACGAAATTCAGATCGGTAAGTTCCGCCTCGTTTTCATCTCTGAATCCGAGTAATCTTTCTGCACAGTGACCGCGATCCGGAAAACCCAACAACAGGCACCCCAACAAGCAAAGAAGACGGGGAACAAGACCATGTCCATCGGCGTGGTCATCCAACGCCTGCGCGAAGAATTTCCGGATGTCACTGTGTCGAAGATCCGGTTCCTCGAATCGGAGGGGCTGATCAGCCCGGAGCGCACAGAGTCGGGGTACAGGCGCTTCACGGAGGCTGATATTGATCGCCTGCGCTACATCTTGGTGACGCAGCGGGATAACTACCTGCCGCTCAAAGTCATTCGCGAGCAGCTTGAAGCCATGGATTCCGGAGACGTCGTCGTGGTCTCTGAGCAAGTCATTTCCTCGGAGAGCATCGGCGCGGCGAAGGCGACGCGCCTGACAGACAAAGACGTGGCCGTACAGGCGCAGTGCGAGCAGTCCTTCGTAACGAAGTGCATCAATGCTAGATTGATCGTCCCGGACTCGAGTGGGCTGTTCTCCGCCGATGACGTACGGATTGTCAGCACGGCAGCTTCGTTGGCTGAATTCGGTCTTGATGGACGCCACCTGAAAGCCCTTCGCAATGCTGCAGGCAGGCAAGCGGACATGGTGGCAAAGGTCGTTGGCCCTGTTGCGAAGTCGGGTAAAGCCTCCGCCAAGCAGGAAGCTGACGAGCTCGGGCAGCAGGTGGCCTCACTTGTGGTGTCTTTGAACTCTGCCTTGGTGAAGGACGAGCTGCGCCGCGGGCTAGGGGCGTAGGCCTATGACCTCTGTTCCCGTCACATTTTGCGGGGTTTTTCCCGTCGGCCCGGAAAGCTTCCTGTGTGCACTGCTCCTGTGGGAGGAGCGCCGTCGTTTCGTCCCGGTGTGGTTGCCGCCCGTCGGTGGGGCGCAGCTCATTGGACGCATCGGTGACTGGGAGCCCACGCGCCCCGACACCCATGATCTGCTGCTCGATCTCATCGAGCAGTCCACCGCCGGCATTGCTGCTATTGAGCTGACTAATTATCACAACGGCGTGTTCATGGCGCAGATCACGATGGAAGACGGTGCCGAGTTCGATTGCCGCCCGACGGACGCGTTTGTCCTATCCGTCATGCTGGATATGCCGATTGAGGTTGATGAAACTGTCTGGTCGCAGTCGTCATTGTGGCTGTCAGCGGAGGATGCGCTGGATTACTTCGACATTGAAGTCGATGACGAAGCGGTGCCAGCCGGATCTGATTCTGCCTCTGGTGATGCCAAGGCAGACGCTGATTTTCAGCAACTGATGCGCGATCTCGGAGTATCAGAGCAGGACCTCGGATTCGAAAGATCCGATGTTAAAGATGTGACTGAAGATGACAGTGGGGAAGAGTAACTCTAAAGTTAAAGTTGAGCTTGAAGTTACGGCGTGTCGGTGTCCCTGGTCTTGACCGCAGCTTAAGCTTGGCTTTAAATAACTAGTGCGCCCTTCTCTAAACATCATGGGAGTAATTACGTGAGTATCTTCGACAGTCACGACGACATCGACGCCCCTGTCCAGGAAAGCCTGTTTGACCTCGGGCCGTCGGATGAGGTTGGCTACCGCGTGCCCATCGCATGCCAGGTGGCCGGCATCACGTACCGCCAGCTGGACTACTGGGCGCGCACCGATCTGGTGAACCCCTCCATCCGAAACGCCACAGGCTCCGGCTCGCAGCGTCTCTACTCCTTCACTGACATCCTCGTCCTGAAGATCGTCAAGGGCCTGCTGGACACTGGCATCTCCCTGCAGAACATTCGCCTCGCCGTGGACAACCTGCGTGACCGCGGCATCAACGAGATCTCCGAGATCACCCTCGTTTCCGACGGCGCCACCGTGTACGAGTGCCGCAGCAACGACGAGATCATCGACCTGCTCGGCGGTGGCCAGGGCGTGTTCGCCATCGCTGTTCCGCAGATCGTCAAGGAGCTCACCGGGACCATTTCGGCGTTCCCCTCCGAGCGGATCGGCGGCGACGCTGTCGCAGAAGAGTCCGACAACGTCGTCGCACTCGATGAACTGGCTGCCCGCCGGGAGCGTCGCAGCTCCTAAGTTCAATTGAAGATACATTAAACCCTGCTGGATGACCTCCAGCAGGGTTCTTTTTTATGTGGGGAGTTCTAGAGTCCTACTGCCTCGCGGATAGCGGAATCGACTGGGGAAGAGAGGTCAGTGGAGGAGGTTGCTGCGTCGATAAGCATCTGGTCTTTTGGCGCGGCGCCAACGTGCACGACAGACAGTTCAACTCCAGCTGCACGAGCGTGTGCGATAGCCGGTGTCACGTCAGCGTCGTCGACGGTGCCTGAGGTAATCAACATCACTCGGATGGGAGTTTCAACAGACTCCGCGTACTTCAGCGCGGCTGCGACGGCTTCACGGGTGCGGGGGGCACCGGCATTGATGAAGCCTTGTGCGGCGGCACCGATCTGCGCGCCATCGTTGGTGAACTCCACGTTGCGGCGGAAGCCCTGCGTGATGCCGGGGTTGAGCGGCGAGGAGTAGTTCCACAGCGCAACTTGGCGCCCAGCGTCTGTAAGTGAAGTAGCCACCGCTCCAATGCTTTGGGCCACCGGTTCCGCGAAGTGTGCCATCTGATCAGAGGTGTCCAGCAGGAACAGGGTGTCAATCGGTTCACCGATCTCCGTCGGCGCTGGTTCGTGCTCCTGCGCCGCTGTGGAGATGCGTTCTCCACCGTTGGGACGGGCAGCGGCCCAGACCGACTCAGCGATGGCCGGGAGCTGAGAGTCGTTGCCGTACTGTTCACTCGCAAAGTCTGCGAATGCTTGAGCCGCTCGAGTTTGGTCCTCTGTGACCGCGTCTGTCGTATTCAGCGGGATGGCAGAGTAGACCACAGAGGTATCAGCTAACGGGCTGAATGTGAATCCGTTGGGGACGTTGGATTCATCGCTGGCAACGAAGCGGGTGGAGTTCACGGTGTCGGATGCGGCAGTGCCCACCCGCTGTTCGGTCAGTGCGGCAACGGCAGCGTTATCGTTGTCAGCTACAGCGGAGGCGACAACTGCAGATGCTTCGGGCTGCTCATCGGTGGGGAAGTCCACCTGTTTGATGTCCACTGTGGCCGGATCGATCTCATTAGGCCCGGCAAGTCCGACGACCGACGAATACACGGAGGCGGGCTCGTTGGTCGTGGCACTGCGTTGTGCATGCGCGATCTCCTGGTGGGAGATCGGTGTGTTAGGCGCAATGTATACAGCGGCCTCGCTCAGGTTCTCCACGTAGACAGGCTGAACACAGTAATCGCGGACTACAGGCTGGGAGTTGGCGTAGGCGTTGATCACCTCGCGGGCCACGCCTTCTGACGACGCAGCGACGGGCAGGGCTAACTCACCAGACACGCACTCGGGCGCGGCTTGGTTCCCGCCCGCTTTGCCACGATGCGTTCCCCACACCACCCCCGCAGCCGCAACCGCAAGCATAATGAGGGCGAGCAATACGAGGAACGCAATTGCGCCCTTGGACAGGGCGTAGTTGTTCTTGCCGTTGGAATGCCGAGCCATGGTCTGCCTTTCGCAATAGTTACGATAGACAGCTTATCGGGTAAATGCAGCGTCAAGAAGTTGAAGCAGCTGATTTCGCAAAGGTTCCGCTCGCGCAGAGAACTCGCGCTGCTTCGCTACGTACTCAGCTTTGCCCTCCGGCGTCTCAATCGGGACAACCCCGAAGCCGAGCGTGCGGCAGTCATACGGAGAGGCCTCCATGTCCAGCAGTCGAATATTCATCGCCAGCTCCAGGCAATCCAGCATGAGGTCACCGGGCACAAGCGGGCCCATCTTGGTCGCCCATTTGTACAAGTCCATGCCTACGTGAAGGCATCCGCACTGGTCATTCGCGGGGCGGGTGGCAGAGTCAAGCACGGTCAGATTGAGCGGTTTCGCGGGTGGAGTGAAAAAGCGGTACGCGTCAAAGTGCGTGCACTTCAGATCGTGCTGCTTGACCACGTCATCTGTGCCCCGTTGCCCCAACCGCAACGGAACGTCGTGACGGGGTCGCCCGGTGTTGTAGACCATGGCCCATTCGTGCAAACCGAAGCAGTCGAACTGCGGGCGGTTGTGATCAATAGCGCGCAACAGAACCCGAATATTTTCCATATCGGACCGCCGGCGGGCGAGGAACGATTCGACGTCGAGGGTGACTGTTCCGTCAGGGCCGCGCTGGTAATCGCGCCATGAAGTGTGAGGGGCATCGGACGCGTCGAGAAGCTTCGTGCCAAGGCCCGGGTGCCAGCGCGTGAGGTGCGTGGGGCGAACAGGGTAGTAGTCGAAGAGGAAATCCCAGATCGGATGCTTCTCACCACGGCTGCGCCGCGCTATGTGCGGATCGACCCACTGTCGGGCACGCTTCTCGTGGGTTTCAGCGAGTTCGCTCCACTCCTCACGCGCGAGCGAGATCATTGCTCATGGGTCCAGTCGGTCACGGTGCCCACGTACTCCTCGATCAGGTCCTCAAGCGCGAGAACACCCACTAGCTCACCGTTGTCGCGGACCTGGGCCATGTGAGCGGAGCGACGGTGCATTGCGGTCAACGCGTCGTCGAGGCTGCCGGAGCCGTCGACAATGCTCAAGCGACGGACGCGGTTGTACGGGATGACCGGGCTCTCCATCTCCGAGTCGAGGAGGTCGAGGACGTCCTTGACGTGGATGTACCCGAGCAGTGCGCCATCGGTGCCCTCCACCGGGAAACGCGAGTATCCGGTCTCACGGACAGCGTTTTCAAGGACGCGCAGAGGAATCCCTTGCCGGGAGTAGGGGATGGTCACCAGCTTGTCGATGGGGATCATCACCTCCTGCAGGCTGCGCGACTCGGACGACAGGGCAGAGGCAAGGCGGGTGGTCTCCTCTTCGTCCAGAAGCCCCTCCTGCCGGGACTCCCAGATCATGTTGGCCAGCTGCTCCTGGTCCACTGTGGCGTCGAGTTCGTCGCGCTGCTCAATGCCGAAGAGGTAGAGCGTCCAGCGGGCGATCTCGTTCAACGCGAAGATCAAGGGCCGGGTCAGCTTCACCCAGACATCCATCACCGGCGTCAGCCACACAGCGAGCGTTTCAGGCCCGGCGATCGCGATGTTCTTCGGGATCATCTCGCCGAAGATGATGTGGAGGATCGTGATGATGAGCAGGGCGATGACGAACGAGATCGGGTGCAGGAGGTTCTCCGGCACTCCGATGCTGGTGAAAGGATCCTCCAAAAAATGCGCGATGGCAGGTTCGGCGACCTTACCCAGAATGAGCGAGGCGAAAGTGATGCCGAACTGAGCGCCGGCCAAGTACAGCGACAGATGCTCCGTGGCTTCCAAAGCGCGCCGTGCGCTGGTCTTGCCCTGCGCGATCATGGATTCGAGGCGATCGCGTCTCGACGAGACGAGCGCGAACTCCGTGGCCACGAAGAATGCGTTGGCAGCTAGCAGGGCGATGATGAGGATGGTGGCAGTCCAGATGCTCATGAATGGTACCTCCCGATCTCATCGGAGGAGATTGGCGTCAGAATGGCTTTGTCCAGTCGACGGCCCTCCATGATGGACACGCGAGCCAGCCAACGGCTGGCGTTCGCTTCCTCGAGCTCCTCCGAAAGATCTTGGGCAGGGTGGGGGAGAACCACAGTATCGCCGACAGAGGGGACTTGGCCGAGCGAGGCCATGATCAACCCTCCAAGAGTTTCATACGGCCCGTCAGGGGCGGTGTAACTGATCCGCTCCGTCAGTTCGTCGAGACGTACAAGGCCGGAGACTTCCCACGACTTTCCGAAGCGCTGGAAATCGCGCTCGGACTCGCGGTCGTCGTACTCGTCGTAGACTTCGCCGAGGATTTCTTCGACGACGTCTTCAATGGTGACCAAGCCCTGGGTGCCGCCGTACTCGTCCGCAACGAGCACAACCTGTGAACCGGCGGAACGCACTTGATCGAGAACAGCATCTCCGTCGAGTGTGCCGGGGACGTAGCTGACCGGCTTGGCTAGATCGCCTACCCGCGTCGTGGCGCGTTGGTCTCGGGCGACCGAGAACGCGTCTTTGATGTGAACAAGTCCCACGGTGTCATCCAGGTCACCGTTGCGGACAGGGAAGCGGGAGTGGCCGGATTCCATCGCCAACGAGATCAAATCGTTCACCGTATCCGAGACATCGAGGGACTTGACCGTCGACCGCGGCGTCATGACCTCTTCCGCGGTGGTCTCGCCGAACTGAAGGGAGCGGTCAATCATGCGGGCAGTCTGCTCATCCAGTCCACCCGCTTCTGCGGAGCTGCGGACCATAGCACCCAGCTCAGGGCCAGAGCGGGCGGAGGCGAGCTCATCTGCCGGCTCAATCCCGAGCTTGCGCACGAACCAGTTTGCCGATGCATTCATCGCCTTAATGAACCACTTGAACACCGTGTTGAAGGCATTGACGGGCGGCACGACGAAACGGGCCGTGGACAACGGCTCAGTAATCGCGATGTTCTTCGGTACCAGCTCGCCGAACACCATGGACAGTGTCGTTGCCACGACGAGGGCGAGGATGAGGGCGACGGCGCTCGAGGCGGACTCACTGAGCCCAACGAGCTCGAGCGCGGGGCCGAAGAAGCGAGCCAGCACCGGCTCTGCAAGAAAACCAGTCGCAAGAGTAGTCAGCGTGATGCCCAGCTGCGCCCCCGAGAGGACGAAAGAGAGGTTGCTGTGGTCGCGTTGAACGGCCAGAGCGGTCTTATCTCCCTTCTCCTGCACATGGTTGTCCACGGTTGAGCGCTCCATGCCGGTGAGCGCGAATTCGATGGCGACAAACAGACCAGTTGAGGCCGTGAGCAGCACAAACCCTAGAAGGGCGAGTAGAGAGATAAGAAGATCCATAGGTGGTGTTGTCAGTGCCGTTTCCCGCGGGAGCGCTTGGTTGTCTGCGGTTGGCCGGGCGGCGGAAGCGGGCGGCCGTGAGGCTCCTGCGCGCCCGTAATCTTAACTAACTCGCCGGACATCGGGGTAACGCGGACCTTTTGCGCGTCCACGCCCGCTTTGCGGAGCAGTTGATCGACTTCCTTGCGCTGCTCGTCCATGACCAAGGTCACCACAGTGCCGGACGTGCCTGCGCGGGCGGTGCGCCCGGCACGGTGCAGGTAGGACTTGTGCTCGGCCGGCGGATCGATGTGGACGACCAAGGACACGTCGCTGATGTCAATACCGCGTGCAGCGATATCGGTTGCGACCAAAACAGGAACAGACCCGTCTGTGAATCCTTCGATAGCCCGGGTGCGTGCGCCCTGGCCCTTGTCACCGTGGAGCGGTTGAGCCTCAATGCCGACGCGACGGAGCTTCTTCACCTGCCGGTCCACGCCATGCTTCGTGCGCATGAACATGATGGTCTTGCCCTCGCGCGCGGCGATGAGCGGCACGATCTCGTTCCTGGACTCTCGGCTGCCCACCAGCAGCTGGTAGTGCTGCATCGTGTCCACGGCAGCCTGGGCAGGGGCCGTCGAGTGCGTCACAGGATCCGTCAGGTACCGCTGCACAAGCTTTTCCACGTCACCGTCCAGCGTCGCCGAAAACAGTAGGCGCTGGCCGTTTTCAGGTGTGGCGTCGACAAGCTTGCGGACCTGGGGGAGAAAGCCCATGTCGGCCATCTGGTCAGCCTCGTCGATCGCTGTGACGGCGACGGAATCGAAGCTGAGCTTGCCCTGGTTGATCAGGTCCTGAGCGCGTCCGGGCGTAGCGACGAGCAGGTCCACTGGCGCTGCAAGCGAACGAATGTGGTTGTTGATGTTCACCCCGCCCACAACCTCGAGCACACGCAGACCAACGGCAGCAGCAGGATCGTCGAGTCGCTGTCGGATCTGCGCTGCGAGCTCACGGGTGGGGGCGAGGACGAGGCCGCGCGGGTGGCCGGGTTTGGACGGGGAACCGGCGAGCAGCGCCAGCATCGGTAGCCCGAAGGCAAAAGTCTTACCCGAGCCCGTCGGCCCGCGCCCGAGCACATCCCGTCCGTCGAGAACAGCGGGGATCGCCGCTTCCTGGATTGGGAAGGGTTCCTCGATTCCTTGTTTCGTGAGAACGTTGACGATGGGGCGGGGCAGGCCGAGATCAGAGAATGTGGGCATCGGATGAAGTGTACAGCCCTACCGGGCTAGTACGTGATTTCCTCACGCTCACCGGACCACGTGGTGTGGTAGGTGCCCTCCATGTCCACGCGCTTGTAGGTGTGGGCGCCGAAGAAATCGCGCTGGCCCTGGATGAGAGCAGCCGGTAGGCGCTCCGCGCGCAGCGAGTCGTAGTAGGACAGGCTTGAGGCGAACACCGGGATCGGCAGACCCAACTGGGTGGCAATGATGACCACACGACGCCAGGAATCGACAAGGCCCTTCTCCAGCTCAGACTTGAAGTAAGGGTCGAGCAAAAGCGACGGCAGCTGCGGGTCGTTGTTGTACGCCTCGGTGATGCGGTTGAGGAACTTCGCGCGGATAATGCAGCCACCGCGCCAGATCGTCGCGAGGTCTTGCGGCTTAATGCCCCAGCCGTACTCCTGGGAGCCAGCGTTGATCTCGTCGAAGCCCTGCGCGTAGGCCACAAGCTTGGAGGCGTACAGGGCGCGGCGGACATCTTCAACGAACTGCTGCTTATCGACGCCGAGCGTCTCTAGCAACGTGACCTCACCCGACGGCAAACCCGTGTCCTGGACGGCCTGGCGTTGCGCCAGCGCCGAGGACAGGGCGCGGGCGAAGACGGCCTCCCCAATGCCCGTTGTGGGCACGCCAAGGTCGAGTGCTTCCTTCACAGTCCAGCGGCCGGTGCCTTTCTGGCCAGCGGCGTCGACAATGACGTCCACCAGCGGCTTGCCCGTCCTCGCATCGACCTGGCGCAGCACCTCTGCAGAGATCTCGATGAGGTACGAGTCCAGATCACCCTGGTTCCACTCGGCGAAGATGTCTGCCATCTCAGCCGGCTCGATGCCCGCCGCGTAACGCAGCAGGTGGTAAGCCTCGCCGATGACCTGCATGTCGGCATACTCGATGCCGTTGTGGACCATCTTCACAAAGTGACCAGCACCGTCAGGGCCGATGTGAGTCACGCACGGCACGCCATCGACTTCAGCAGCGATGGATTCCAGCAGAGGACCGAGGGTCTCCCACGACTCTTTCGGGCCACCCGGCATGATCGACGGCCCCTTCAAGGCGCCCTCCTCGCCACCGGAGATGCCCGCGCCGACGAAGTGGCGGCCCTTCGCTGCGACCTCTTTCTCGCGGCGGATGGTGTCGGTGAACAGAGCGTTTCCGCCGTCGATAATGATGTCGCCATCGTCCATGGCCTCAACGAGCTGATCGATCACCGCGTCAGTGCCAGCACCGGCCTGCACCATGATGACCGCCTTGCGCGGACGCTCCAGAGACGCAACGAAGTCCTCAATGGACTCCGAAGGGATGAAGTTGCCTTCGTGGCCGTGCTGCTCCATGACAGCCCGGGTCTTCTCAGGTGAGCGATTGTAGATAGCTACCGTGTGGCCGCGGGAGGCGAAGTTGCGGGCCAAGTTGGAGCCCATCACAGCCATGCCCACGACGCCGATCTGCGCAAGATTCTCGTTAGTCATGCCCAAAGCATACGCAGGCCAGTCGGTCCTACGCAGGCGATGGGCCATATAAGAACCCTTTAAATACAAACAGATCTATAACCGCGCACGCGATCTAGTTTCGTTGGTAAAATCTCTGGCCATGGAGATGGATTTCAGCAAACTCATGGAACTACGCGACCGTCAGCTCACCGACGACGAACTGGCATACCTGAACGCTCACCACGTCGAATTCGACAGCTTCATCGGGCTGCACTTCACCGCTTTCGGCCCGGAGAAGATCACCGCGACGGTGGAAGCGGATCCGCGCCACCACCAGCCCGCCGGCCAGGTCAACGGTGGGGTGTTCTGCGCCATCGGAGAGAGCGTGGGCTCTTACGCTGGGTACGCCGCCGCGGGCGCGCCCGTTGTGGGCATGAACAACAACACGGATCTGATCCGCAGCGTCACCTCCGGCACGATCGAGGCTGAAGCATCGCCCGTCCACCTGGGCCGGCGCACCCAGATCTGGCGCATCGAGATGAAGCAGGAGGGCAAGATCGTCGCGATCACCACCCTGCGCACCATGGTGATGGCCTAACAGCTGGGTTAGAGCCAGTTGTTGCGGCGGAACCACCAGTACATGGCCACGATGGAGCCGAACATTACCACTAAGACAACCGGATACGCATAGCGCCACGACAGCTCTGGCATGTACTCGAAGTTCATGCCGTAGATTCCGGCGATCATCGTCGGAAGGGCCGCCATACCCACCACGGCTGAGATCGTGCGCATGTCGGAGTTCTGCTGCATGCTCACCTTGGCCACGGACGCGTCGAGAAGCGAGGAAAGCCGCTCATCGAATCCGTTGACGTTGTCGGTGACAATCATCGCGTTATCCTGCACGTCACGCAGGTAAGAGCGGATCTGCTTGCTCAACAGGTCCTTGTGCAGGTTCAGTCCTGTCTTCAACGCGGGACCCAGCGGGTCAATCGCGTGGCGCATCTCCAAGATCTCACGCTTGTAGGAGTAGATCTTGTCGATGTTGATCTGCCGGCGCGGAGTGAAGACTTCGTTCTCCAGCTCATCGACGTCTTCGCGGAGGAAGGTCGTGATCATGGCGTAGTTCTCTACGACGTGGTCTGCGACCTTCCAGGCGACGGCAGCGGGTCCCAGCGCGGAAATCTCCGGGTCTTCGACAAGCTCCTGAGTGAGGTTCGGAAGCTCCGCGTTGTGGCGGATTGTGATCACGAAGTTCTCGCCGATGAGCATCTGCACTTCACCGGTCGAGATGATCTCGCGCAGGTCAGTGACCTCTTCGTCGTCGCGGTACTCAATCGTGCGGATGACCAGAAACAGCTGATTGTTGTAGCGTTCCACCTTCGGGCGTTGGTGGGCGCTCACGGCATCTTCCACAATGAGATCGTGAATGCCGAACTCTTCGGCGACCTTCTCCATCTGCTCCACGTTGGGCTCGCGGAGGGACAACCACACGTAGCCGCTCTCAGCTTCATTCACTTTCTTGAGAGCGGTGGAGTAGTGGCAGCTGCCAGGTTCAAGTTGACCATCCACAATCACGCGGCAGAAGTCGATCGAACGTTCCACCGGGACAGGGATAGGTTTCTGGGTCGCCTTTTCTGTCTGCTTCGACTTTCCCAGGGAAAGCGGGTTCTTCGGTACCAAGGCAACCCCCTTTGGGCAGATCTATGAACTGGATGAACGGACAGAATCATACGCCCGCCACCGGGTTCGGGGGAACCTGGGGCGGGCGTAGGGGAGAAGAAGGGCGAACTTAGTTCTCGCCGTTGGTGTCACGCACCTCGACGAGGTGCTCAGCCTCCTCCGCGGCGTACTTCTCCAGGTTCAGCAGGGCAGTGCGGCCGTGCATTTGCTGCTGGGTCGCGGCGAGGTTGTAGCGCTTGGGGGACAGGGCGTTGAGCGTCCAGGTGAACATAGACACGATGCGGTTGCGCTTGGACACGAGGAAGGAGACGTGGACGAGCAGCCACATGATCCAGCCCAGGAAGCCGGCGATTTCTACCTTGCCCATCTTCACCACGGCGTGGAAGCGCGAAACGATGGCCATGGAGCCCTTGTCGAAGTACTCAAACGGCTCGCGCTGGTCCGGCTCCTGGTCATTCTCCACGCCATCCTTGATCGCCTTAGCCGCGTACTCACCGGTCTGGATCGCCACCTGAGCCAGGCCCGGCAGCTTGTCCAAATTCATCATGTCGCCGACGACGAAGACATTGCGGTGGTCGCCCACGGAAAGGTCCTTGTTCACCGGGACCTTGCCGGCACGGTCGACCTCGAGGCCGGCCTGGTCGGCGACGAGCTTGCCCAGCGGGGAAGCGGCCACACCCGCGGACCAGATCTTGGTGTAGGACTCGATCGTCGTCTCTTCCTCGGTCTCCATGTCCTTGTAGGTCACCGAGGTCTCGTCGATGTTGGTCACCATCGAGTTGAGGTGGACCGTCACGCCGATGCGTTCGAGCTCGCGCTGCGCCTTGCGGCCGAGGCGCTTGCCGAAGGGCGGGAGGACCTGGGGTGCGCCGTCGAGAAGAATGATCTTGGCGGAGGAGGGGCGGAAGTGCGAGTACTCGTTGCGGAAGCTGCGGTGCGCCATCTCGGCGATCTGGCCGGCGAGCTCGACACCGGTCGGGCCCGCACCGACGATGACGAAGGTGAGCAGGCGCTCGCGCTCGGCCGGGTCCTCGGTGACTTCGGCGCGCTCGAACGCGGTGACGAGGCGGGAGCGGATCTCCAGCGCGTGGTCGAGCGTCTTGAGTCCGGGGGCGAACTCGGCGAAGTGGTCGTTGCCAAAGTAGGACTGGCCGGCACCGGCGGCGACGATGAGAGAGTCGTATTCGTAGGTGTAGGTGTACGGACCCTCTTTGCAGGTGACCGTCTTAGCGTCGAGGTCGATGTCGGTGACATCGCCGCGCATGATGTCGGTGTTCTTCTGCTTGCCCAGGATCTGGCGGGTGGAGGTAGCAATCTCGCCCGAGCCGAGAATGCCCGTGGCCACCTGGTAGAGCAGCGGCGGGAAGAGGTGGAAGTTGGTGCGGCTAATCAGCGTGACGTCAACGTCAGCGCCGTCGAGTTCGCGTGCGGCAAAAAGGCCACCGAAGCCGGAACCAATGATCACGACATGGTGGCGGTTACCTGCGGGGCGGTACGGTTTGTCGGACATGTATGAACTCCTTTTAGCCTTCTAGAACAACGTTGTGCGGATCCGCCATGAAATCATACGCGGGTTTGCAGCAAGTGCGCGCCGTGGCACCGCTACACCGCTGCCACGGCGGTCTATTCTAAACGGCGTGCCCGACAATGCTTCCTATCGTCCCCAGTTAGACCACTTGGCAACTGTGGATCCCGCGCAATGGCCGAGCATCGCGCACGTTCCGTCTGGGCGTGCGATGGGACTTCGGTCGCGGCGGGCGGAGGCGAAGTTCGCGAAAGCGTGCATGCAGGCCGGCCTCGATCTTGATCCGAACGGTCAGCCAGACCTTGTTGTCGATCACGAGGCCATGTTTGCCCGCATCGCCGCTCACGGTTGGATTGGGCTGGCGGAGGCCTACATGGCAGGAGAGTGGCGCACGCAGACCCCGGTAGCGCTCATCAAAGTGCTCTCCGGCCTGATTGAATCGGGGTACAACCCCCGAACCTCGAGCGCGAAAGCGGATACACGTTTTATCGGTGGGGATGTGCCGCCAGAGCTCGTCGCCCGTTACGCCGGGGACGGGATGAGCTCTTTCGCCGGCCATTTCTCAACAGGGGTGCCCACGACGGAGCGCCGCAGCGTCAAGTCGTTCTCGCCGAGCGCGGGCAAGCGCGGGGAGCCGGCCAACTATTTCGTCTCTGTGACGAATTTCAGCGAACCGTTGAGCACGGAAAAGCTGGATCTTGCCGACGCACAGCGCAGAAGCGTCGGCATGCTTCTCGACGCCGCCGGTGTCCACGCCGGCTCCCACATAGCGGAACTTCCCAGTTCCGGCGGGGCAGTGGCTATAGCGGCGGCCGGAAGGCAAGCCACGGTGGATTCGCTCGTAACAGATCCCGGTACCGTACCGGGGCTGCGCGAGCGCCTGACTCTGGCGGGAGTCGACGACAGCGTGCATATCAACGTCGTACAGAGCGTCCAGCAAGCACTCGCACGACGAGAGGGGCGTTATGACGCAGTTGTTTCCGTCGAGACTCTCGAAACCCTCCCGATGCGTCTGCGCCCCACATACACCGCAGTCATGGACGAGTTGCTCACACGGGGAGGCCGTGCCGTCATCCAAACTGTCGTGGCGACAGAGAAGCTCACCCCGGTCGCTGCGTCATCTCTGGAATCGCTCCGCGCCTATGTCTGGCCCGCGTTGGAGTACGGCACGAAGGAGTCGCTGCGCAGGCTCGTCGATAAGCACAGCGGCTTGCGCGTCATCGGTGAGACGCACGCGCCGGAGCACCTCGCATTGTCCTTGGGACACCAACGCACGACATTTCAAGGGCAGCTACGCGAGGCGGCGGCCGACGGATTCGATGCGGTGTACCGGCGCCTGTGGACGTGGCAGCTTGCCCTCCGTGAAGCGCTTGCGCGGTTGGGGATGCTCGATGCGGTTCAGTACACGCTTGCGCACAAGCATCGCCGGGGAGTGCGGTAGGGGCAACGTCGAAAAGCGAGCGGAGCTAGGCGCGCGTCCTACTTGACATAATGTACATTATCGGACAAAAGGGGATGTTTTACTGCTTATCCATCTTGAGGCGGATATTGATCTCGCCTTCTTCCGCAATCTTCGCAGCCACGAACTCCGGCGTTTCCACGCCATAGTCGAGACGGTTGAACGGAATGTCGGCGTGCACGATCACGTTGTCTTCCGTGCGCAGCGCGTTGAACTCCTGCGTGATCGTGTTTGTCTCCCCGTGAATGGTCATGTCACCCGTGAGCGTGACGGTGCCGATACTGCCATCGTCCGGAAGCTGCGAAACATCAACGGGCTCCGTCAGGACAAATGTCGCTTCCGGGTACTCCTCCGTGTGGAGGATGCTCCTCCGCACATTAACGTCACGGACCTCGCGATCCGTGACGATATTAGTCATATCCACAGTCACCTCACCGGCGGTCAGCGTGCCGGCCTCGATGGTCATTTCACCCGTGACAGCTGGCGTAGAGCCGGATGTGACGCGCTCATCGCCCGGTAACAGCTCACTAAATGTGAACCCAGCGGACGTCGCATTCTTTCCCATCTGGTTGCTGACCACCCAGTGCCCGTCCACATCGGTTGTCGCGGCTTTGGCACCACTGTCGTCAATGGGCTCGGTCTTGATGCCAGGCGAGTTGAACAGCGCAAAGACGAGCGGAACGATCGCTACCAGAGTGAGAGGAATGATCACCGCCAGACCACCAAAGAACACGATCTTCTGGGTGCGTGTCTGCATGACTTCCCCTCTTTCTGCTTGCAAAACTTCTCAAAACTTCTAGTGAAGCTTTTCGATTCTCTTAGCCATGGTAACCAGCTCATCGCACAAGGACTCAATCTCGTTGATGTCTGCACCCTCAGAGACAGCCGTGGCGATGTCCTCTGCCGCGCAGCGCAGCGCGAATAACCGATCGCGCAGAGTGTCGTCGTTGTGCGGACGCGCGCGGCCCGAACGCCCAAGGTTGCCTGGGACATTGTGCCGCCGCTCGTAGGCGCGCTGCTTGCACGAATCGCTGCAGTACTTGCGGCGGCGGCCGCGCCCCTGCAGTTGTTCAACGGGAGCACCGCACCACAGGCAGGCGCCCGGTTCGTCCTTAGTGTGAAGTGGCTGGTTCATGATCGGATCACTTGTGATCGTAACTGCTGGAACAAACGGTGTGGGTGAGCCGTTGCTATGGGTGGCCGTTATACTTTGAAGATTGCATGGGGCTGCACGACCGCCCCGCAAGCTTCTACAGACCAATAGATGAAGGGACAGATGCAGCATGGCTGATCGGGTACTGCGTGGTAGCCGGATGGGTGCAGTGAGCTACGAGACGGATCGTGACCACGATCTCGCCCCCCGCAGGATGGCGAAGTACCGCACCCCTTCCGGTGAAGTCTTCGAGATCCCGTTCGCAGACGACGCCGAGATCCCCGAGGAGTGGCCGTGCAAAAACGGCCAGACCGGCACCCTCATTGAGGGCGAAGGTGTAGAGTCCAAACCGGTCAAGCCACCGCGCACCCACTGGGACATGCTGCTGGAGCGCCGCACCATCGATGAGCTCGATGAGCTGCTTGAAGAACGCCTAGAGCAGCTGCGCAAGCGCCGCCGCAACGCGGCACGCATTGCTAAGGAGCAGAAAGAAGCTCAAGAGAACCAGGCTTAGTGGCGGTTGTTCACCAGCCGCTGCACCTCATACTTCGCCAGACGCGCCCCCTCTTCCACGAAGCCGACAAGACTGCGGCCCAAGGAAGCCAGGGGGCGCGTGTCTACTTCGTCAGAGTTCCGCTTGAGCTCGTATGCCAGCAGCTTCGAGCCTTCTTCGACCATGTCGCCGGCGACAGAAAACGCACCGGTGATCTTGCCCGGGATCCGCTGCACTCCCAGTTGTTCAAGCTCGTATTTACCCAGGCGTTTCAGCTCATAAGCCATCTCCTTCGCCTGACTTGAGCGGCGCGTCCAACCCCACTTGGTCACTTCGGTCAGGGAGTCTTTGGCAAAGCTGGCGTCCAGCTTGGATTCGCCGAGCTCGCGGTCGACGAAGGTGATGGGCACCTCGCGCACATCGAAGCCTTCCTGGACGACGACATCGGCGATCTGCACCTGGAAGATATAGCCCTTGCGGGACAGGTCATCGAAGTCAATGGCTTCGAGCACCTCGCGACGGAACGCGCGGTAGCCAGCAGTCATGTCCGCAATCTCGTCGCCGAGAGCGATGGAAATATAAAGATTGCCCAGCTTCGACAGGTAGAAACGCTCCTTCGGCCAGTTCACCGCTTCCCCACCAGGGACGTAGCGCGAACCAATGACCAGATCTGCACCCTTATCCACCGCATCCAGCAGATCCTGCAGCTGCTCCGGCGCGTGGGAACCATCCGCGTCCATCTGGCAAATGACTTTGTACTCGCGCTCAAGCGCCCACTCGAAGCCTTCACGGTATGCGCCCAGCAGGCCCGACTTTTCCTCGCGGTGGGCAACGTGAACGTGCTCGTCCGCCGCAGCGAGGGTGTCCGCCTTGTCACCGGTTCCGTCCGGGGAGTTGTCGTCGACAACGAGGATGTCCACCTCCGGCGTGGCGGCACGGACACGCTCAACGATGCGCGGAAGGTTCTCCAGCTCGTTGTACGTCGGGATGATCACCAACGTGGAGTCACTGGGTTTGTCAGCCACAGGCACGGTTTCTCCTTATTACCAGGGATGTCGTTTCTCTCGTGTTTCTCTAGGCAGTGTACCCGCGTCGCGCGCCGATCATGGATGCGGCCATCACCGCGACTCCCCCTGCAACGAGCAGCCACTGCACCCACTGCCCATAGCGCACGGCAAATGTCACGGAATCACGCAGCGGAAGCTTTTCGACGAGATACCCCGGCTGGAAGATCTCCGTATGCTGCGACACCGAACCATCCGGGTGGACAATCGCAGAGGCGCCGGACGTGGCAGACACGACGACGGCCCGGTCGGTCTCCATCGCGCGAATGCGGCTCATGGCTAGCTGCTGGTAAGTCATGTCCGTGAACCCGAACGTAGCGTTGTTCGTCGGGGTAGTCAGGATCTGTGCACCAGCCTTCACCGCATCGCGGTAGGCCATGTCGAATGCGACCTCGTAGCAGGTGGCCACGCCGACAACGTGGTCGCCCATCCGCACGGTGCCGTTGCCGTCACCGGGCTTGAAGTTGCCAGCCATGTCGACATACTCGGAGAAGTTCCGGAAAAAATCACGGTAGGGCATCCATTCGCCGAACGGCTGCAGATACTTCTTGTGGTGGTAGTCCCCTGGCCCGTTGTCTGGGTCGAAGATGACGGCAGTGTTGCGATCGCCGACCTCGTCCTTTGTCAAGGTGCCCACCAGAGTGGGCGCATCCGCCTCTGCCACGGCGCCGGAGATGCGCTCGAAAGCTTCATCGTCCGCGAAGGGGTTCACATCAGAGGCGTTCTCGGGCCAGAAGACCATGTCGACGCTCTCCCCTTTCCCGTGCACGTCGGTGGCCATCTCTTTGGTCACGTTCACGTGGTTGGCCAACACCGCGCGGCGCTGCGCGTTGAAGTCCAGGCCCATGCGGGGAACATTGCCCTGAATTGCGGCGACAGTGACCTCCCCTGTTGTCGGGGCGTCGCGGTTGACGGCCAGGCCCGCGATCATGCTCGTGGAGATCATCAACCCCGCCACAACCATCGACCAGGCGACCACACTCCCCTTCGGCGACCACTCGACGCGAGAGAGAAGCCCATGCACGCAAGCGGCTATAGACGCACTGAGCAGCACAGTCGCGAACGTGATCAGTGCGGGGCCACCCCACGGCGCCAAGTTGGCCAGCGGGCCATTGATTTGCCCCCAGGCCAGACGGACCCAGGAGAATCCGCCGAAGGGGAACGAGGACAGCGCGTACTCGACGGCGACGTAGACCAGAGGGAACGCGAGAAAACCGAAACGCCACCGGGCAACAAGAGCGCCGAACGCGCCTGTGATGAGCGAGTAGAGAGCGCACGCCAAAGACAGCGCGATCCACGGCAATGCGCCCACAAACTCACCCACCCACGGCAACAACGGCAGGTAGAGGCAAACTGCGTGAACGTACCCAAGCAACGCGCCACGGCCGGCGGTCGGTGCGGCAGCTTTATCGGTGGCGGTAACGAACGGCCACGGCATCAGCGCGAAGTAGAACAGCGCCACGCCGAAAATCGCCGCCCAGAAGTGCCCGTGCGGTTCATGGGAGAAGTACACCAGCACTCCCCCTGCGCCAGCCAGCAGCAGGCGGCCACCAGTGACCACCGCATTCGAGTTAGCGCTCACTCGGTCCTCCGAAGTCTTCCGGTCGAGCATCACGCGACCACTTTTCAATCTCTTCAGAGTCGATCACTTCTTCCGAAGCCGAACCATCACCGAAGGTGCCGTAGGAGGTTGCGTGTCGCTGCATATTGGACACGTCGTATACCTGGGCACCAAACGTCTCTACGCGCTTGCGCAGGGACGCCGCCATGGACTGACGGATGAGGTCACGGGTAGGGCGGAACAGCAGCAGGACACCGACCGCTGAGGTGATGTACCCCGGAATGACAGTCAACGCTCCCCCAGCCATGGCAAGGGCGGTGCCTCCCGCAAACTGGCCAATGCTGGCGCGCCCGTGGGAGGCGCGGGCGACCTCAGCGCGCATGGCTCCGGAAGCACCCACGGCGCCGACAATCATGAGAATGAAGATGCCGGCTAAGGCCCATCCGACTCCGATGAGCTGGCTCACACCCCAGAACGCGAGCGCCTCGAGGATCAGGTAGATCAGGAAATAAGCGGCATAGGGCATGCGGCCAGACTACCTGCCTGAGGCCCCAGAACTCTCAATCTGCCGGATCAACCATGTTGCATCGTCGTGCATCCAGATGAAGAACGGCACGAGGTGCTTGGCTACGTCGAAACGCAGCAGCGGGAACAGGCGCCGCGTGGTCAGCTCAATACCCCAATCGCGTGCCAGTTTCTCGGTTGAGTGGTACGCAATGATGTCGTCGTGAACGCTTGCCCACAGGCGCGTCGGAACCTGCGGAGAGGTGTGGCCAAGGAGTTTGTCGCCGATGAGCGAGTTGGTGATCGGCAGCTCCTTGATCACGTCGACGAGCTTGCGGCCATCGGTGGTCCACGTCGTGGTGTCTTGGCGGGCGCTATGGGGCATCGCGCCGAGCACGCACCGGGTACGTGCCAGCCCCAGCAGTTCGCCAGCGCTCTCCGTGAGGTGTGGAAGAAGCTCCCCTGCAATCTCGGGGTACGAGGCCATCATTCCGTCGAGCGCGTACGGCAGCACGAACGTCGCGGTTTCGCCGTCGACGTGGTTGAGAATGTCCTCGAGGTCTGACGGCGGCGCGCCGCACACCGCGGCGACAACCGGAATGTCGGGGGCGTACTCGGGCTCCTCGAGCGCTGCAGCGACGCACCCGCCACCCTGGGAGAACCCGGACAGGCCTACGCGGTCGCTGGTGACGTCGAGGTGCTTGGCGGCACGGAGGGCGTCGTAAAGCGAATGCGCCCCTGCTACGTGGTCGCAGTAGAGCTGCTTGCCTGTTTCCGGATCCCGCGGGTAGTCGGTGACCACCACATGGCAGCCGGCGGCGACGTACATGTTCACTGCGGGCTGCTCGTACGCGGAAACGATGTCGAAGGGCCACCGCGCGTCGAGGAACATGCTGAAGGAGTACGACGGATCACAGTGGCGCGCCGTGCCCTGCGTTCCGGGCGCGAACCCGATAACGGGACGCGGGCCTGTTCCCTGCCACGGATTCTCCGAGCGGATCACGGCGGCCGTGGCGGACAGTGGGCGCCCGTGCGCATCCGTCGTCGCGTACTCGATCCGCCACATCGTGCCCTTATTCATGTCCGAGTTCAGCCCGAGTGCGCGAATCTTCCCGGTGCGCAACAGCTCTCCCCCGGTGGCACCGGACAACCACTGCGGCGGCTCGAACTCGGGATCGGTGACGGGGCGGTTGATGATGTCTTTCGCTAGATCCACAAACAGCGGCAGCCATGCCCGCGTGACCAGTCCTCGGGTGCCTGATTCCCGAGAGTTCTTCCACAGATGACCAGCGGCAGCAGCGGCCCCGAGACCGGCTACCACACCGACAATGTTGCTCTTCTTGCCCACGTTTCCTCCCTTGTCGCACCAGTTTTGCCGAATTCTACCGTGGCATATGCCTCCAGATCGGGCGCGGAACAAAGCGCATGATCCAGGCCAACACCTGCAGCTGACGGGGAATCCAGACAGTGCGGCTGCCCTTCTTTTGCGCTGCGGCAATGACCGCCTCGGCGACATCCTCCGGTATCACAGACAGGGGTGCAGGCTTCATGCCCTCGGTCATGGAACCGATGACAAAACCCGGCCGCGCCGTGATCAGCTTCAGCGGTCCGCCATGCAGTTTGTCCGCTAAGCCCTGGCAGAACGCGTCGAGCCCGGCCTTGGTCGACCCATACACGTAGTTCGCGCGCCGCGCCCGCCATCCTGCAATCGACGAGAACGCGAAGATTTCCCCGCGGTGCATGGCATCTGCCAGCACAGTGAGCATGTTCACCTGCGCGGTGTAGTCGATCATGGCGATTTCGGCTGCATGTGCTTCGTCGTGCTCCGCGCGCTGTTGGTCACCGAGAATGCCGAAGGCCACAATCGCCGTTGTCACCGGGCCAGCTGCGTCTACGAGCGCTCGGTGCGAAGAGAGGTCCGTCGCTTCGAAGGGGACGCTACGTACACTCGTGGCTCCCGCATTGCGCAGTCGCTTTTCGACGTCTTCCAGCGTCTGTGGTCTCCGGGCTGCCAGAACCACATCGCGACCGGAACAGATGCGCACAGCAATCTCCCCGCCGATGTCGCTGGTCGCGCCGAGGAGCAGGATGGTGCCGGCGCCCGGTGTGGCCTGTGTCATGACTGCAAACCATAGCGGAGTTGGCGGGCAGCGTTGTTGAGGCGCCGGGCGCCGCCGGCTTCCAGCACGACAATGTCTTCGATCCTCATCCCCCACTGCCCGGGCAGGTAGATCCCCGGCTCGATCGAGAACACCATGCCTTCTTCGAGAACCGTGTCGCTGCCCTCGATGATGAACGGTGCCTCGTGCAGGGCCAATCCAATCCCGTGACCGAGCCGGTGGGAGAAGTTCACTCCGTATCCGGCGTGGTTGATGATGGAGCGTGCCACGGCATCGAGCTCCCCCGCCGTCATACCGGGTCGTGCAGTATGAACGGCTGTGTCCTGCGCGGTGCGGAGCACGTCATAGGCACGCTGGAACGAGGGGTCTTGAACGGTTCCCGCCACGTAGGTGCGGGTGCAGTCGGAGTGGTAGCCGGCGCCGACGGAGCCGCCGATATCCACCACGACTGGGTCGCCGTCCTCCAGTACGCGGTCTGAGTGGTCGCGGTGAGGGTTGGCGCCATTCGGGCCCGAGCCGACAATGACGAAGTCCACCGATGCGTGTTCACGCTTGATCAATTCGGCGAGGTCCGCTGCTACCTCGTTCTCGGTGCGGCTGGGACGGAGCAGGTCCGGGACCTGCTCGTGAACGCGGTCAATGGCGGCAGCTGCGAACTCCAGCTGCGCGATCTCATCGGTGTCTTTCACCATGAACAGGTCCGGCACCGCATCGTCGATAAGCACGGTGTCTTCGACGACCTCCATGAGGCGAAGCACGTGGTCGGCAGTCAACGATTTGCCCAGCGCCACCGTGCCGCCACCGAGGTGCGCCGCAACGATACGGTAGGGATCGTGCCCGTCACGCCACGTGTGCAGGGTGATGCCCAGCTGCTCCACGAAGGCCAGGTCGGCAGCATCCGTGGCCGGGGCGATGAGCGTGGGGGCGCCCAGCGGAGAGACGACAAGCGCGGTGAGACGCTCATGCGACTCCGTCCACGAACCAGTCAGAAATGCGAGTTCCGGACCAGTTCCCACCACTACCCCGCCGAGTCCCCGCTGCGTGCACAGGGTTTCTGCGCGCTTGATGCGATGCACGTACACGGCGGGCGAGAAATGCGTGGGAAGAGCATTCATGCCCGCCATTGTAGGTGGATAGGATGGGCGGCAATGTTTCCCGCTTCGCTTGTCCGCATCTCATCTGGGTCTGCTTATTGCTCGGGCACGCTGCTCGATCCTGAGACGGTGCTGACGTGTGCGCACTTCTTCCGGGAGCATCCCACAGGAGCCACGGTGAAGGCGCACGGCGCTATCCGAACCATTAGGCAGGTCAGAGCCGTGCCGGGCACAGATATTGCCATCGTGACCGTTCGTCCTTTTCGGAAGTTGTCGGCTGAGACCTTCCCGCGGATCGTTGAGGGCGCTGCGCCACGGATCGGCACCCCAGCCGTCACGTTCGGGTTTGGCGGACGCGCGCGGAGGATGCAGGCGCGTCCAGGCCTGTGGTTGGGCACGATTCCTATGGCGATGTCGCGGTCTCGGGCCACGCGCGTGCGGCCGGCTGGGCTGGTCTTCAACACGAAGCCCGCAGTCAAGGGCGATTCCGGCGGCCCGGTCATGGTCGGCGGGAGGATCGTTGGAGTGCAGTCGCTGATCCTCGACCCGTTCGGGAAGAATCTCCGCGTGGCCACGGTGAACCTGCTCCCAGAAGGGACGGTGCGCTAGTTGCCGATCGCCACCACACCGCGCCGGATCGCGTCGACTGCCCTGCGGGCGCTGTGCTTGATGTCGGCGGAGTACCCGGTCTGCACAATTTGTTCCAGGAGGTCGATGACCTGGCGCGACCAGCGTACGAAGTCGCCCGGTGTCAGCTCCGCACCAGACTCGGCGGCCGCGGCAAGCGCGTAACCCAACGGTGCGCCGGCAGTCCACTGGTGCATCGACAAAGCAAAGCCAGGGTCCGGGATGCCCGTCGGCGGCAGGCGGTGGCGCTGCTCGTCGCTAGCGAGCTCGCCGTGAATGCGCATGGTGTCGTTCATCGCATCTGCCATCCGGTCTGTCGCGGCCTCCGGGTACCCGCCGGTCGACTTGCGGTTCTCGAACACGCACATCGAAACAACTCCAGCCAACTCGGCAGGATCGAGGTCATCCCAGATCCCCCGCTTCAGGCATTGGGCGACCAGCAGGTCGGAAGGATTATGGATGCGTGCGAGACGCTCGCCTTCGTCGGTGACAGTCGGTTCGCCGTCGACAAGCTCCACGTAGTCCATCTCCGTGAGCAGGCCGATGATGCGTTCAAACATGCGCCCCAACGTGTCCGTTTGCTTATCGACGCTTTTCTGCGCCCGCTCCAGCGACCTTTCCTCACGCACCAACTCATCTCCGAGCCGAGCGAGCTGCTCCCGCTGCGCAGCCGGCCAGGAGTGCACCGGGTGGGACCGGATCGCATCGCGCAGTTCGAGCATGCGTTTCGACGGCCGGTTGCGCGCCTCCTGCTTCAACTTCTTTGGCGCGTTGAAGCGGCTGCGGGAGAGCTCGCTGACCACCTTCCGGGTGTGCTTGCGCGGTTTGTGCGCGATGTCTCGCGGCACCTTGATGCTGCCGACCACGACAGGGGCGTTGGCGAAGGCGGAGGCGTCGATGCGTCCCGACCAGCCGCGTTCGGTGGTGATCCACGGCCGCGGGTCATCCTTCTTCCCTGCGGGCGCAACGACAGCGGCGAGTTCCGGACGGCGTTTCGACGGCAAAGCGATGACATCACCGATCTGCAGCCGGCCTAACACGGCCTGAACTTCTTGACGGCGCTCAGTAATGGAGTCCTTCTTGTTGCGCTTCTCTTCCTCTGTGAGGTCCCGGCGCAGGTTCATGTACTCCATGAGGTCGTCGCTGACGTCGGCGCCTGCGGCGTCGATAAGCTCAGCGCGCAGCGTGTCTACCTTGGCGCGCTGGCGCTCGATGGTGCGCACCTCGCCGACGACGGAGCGGTCGGTTTGGAACTGAGCGAAGGACTTCTCGATAAGTCGGATTGAATCTTCAAAGCCGTTCATCTGCAGCATGTTGATGGCCATGTTGTAGCCGGGTGTGAACAGCGAGATGAGCGGGTAGGTGCGGGTGGAGGCGAGACCGGCGACTTCCCGGGGATCCATCGCTGGCGCCCATTGCACGACGGCGTTACCGATCGTGTCGATCCCGCGGCGGCCTGCACGTCCCGTCAACTGGGTGTACTGCCCCGGAGTGAGATCCACGTGGGCATCGCCGTTGAACTTGACCAGTTTCTCTAAGACCACGGTGCGGGCCGGCATATTGATGCCCAGCGCGAGCGTCTCCGTGGCGAAGACAACACGGACGAGACCTTCGACGAAGAGCTGCTCCACGATGTGTTTGAACGCTGGCAGCAGGCCCGCGTGGTGGGCCGCAAATCCGCGCGACCAGGCTGTACGCAGTTGGCGATAGTTCAGTACCTCGAGGTCTTCTTCGGGGATGCCCTCCACACCTTCGTCGGCGATCTGCTTGATCCGCTCGGCTTCCTCCTGCGTGGTCAGTTCCTTGCGGGAGCGCAGGCATTGAAACAGCGCGCCGTCGCAACCCGCGCGGGAGAAAATGAACACGATGGCGGGCAGCATGTCCCGGCCACGCAGCGCCTCCACGACCTCGGGACGTCCGACTGGACGGATCCGGTCCTGGCCCCGCGGTGCGCCACTGCGGCCGCCGCCAGCACGCGAGCGGAAGCCTTTGCCCTGGCGGAAGTCGTCGCGGCCTTCATTGGCGGCGCCGGACTCGAGCCGCTCAATAGCGCGCTCCAGATCCTTGTTCACGTTGCCGGGTGCTTCGACCGCGCCCGGCTCGAACAAAGGCATGATCTTGCGCTGCACCATCATGTACTGGTTAAGCGGGACTGGGCGTTTCTCCGAAACGATCACGGCCGTGTCGCCGCGGACCTCGTGTAGCCACTCGCCGAACTCTTCCGAGTTTGAGACCGTGGCAGACAGACCAATGATGCGAGCAGACTCGTCGAGGTTGAGGATGATCTCTTCCCACACCGCACCACGGTCGCGGTCAGCGAGGTAGTGGATCTCGTCCATGACCACGTGCGACAGGCGGTCGAGCGCGCTCGACCCGGCGTAGATCATGTTGCGCAAGACCTCGGTAGTCATGACGACGATCTCCGCGTTGCCGTTGATGCTCACATCACCCGTGAGCAGGCCGACGGCATCCTCGCCGTGCTCCCCGACGAGGTCGTGGTACTTCTGGTTGCTGAGCGCTTTGATCGGAGTGGTGTAAAAGCACTTCGTCCCGCGCGACAACGCCAGCGAGACCGCGAACTCCCCCACCACGGTCTTTCCGGAGCCCGTTGGGGCGCACACCAGCACCCCGCGATCCTCCTCCACCGCCTGGCACGCCTCCACCTGAAAGTCATCGAGGGGAAACGACTTAGTGGCGCGGAATTCATCCAGGTGCGTGTGGAGCGTCGAAGACATGGCTACCACCCTAGAGCACGTCGTCGAAATAGCCCGGTTTGTTGAAGTCGTCTACGGGTCGAGGGGCAGGTGATGCCACCGGAGTCGGAGTACTTACGGGAGCGGCAGCGCTAATGGGCTCGGCAGGAGCGATGGGGCCGGAAGCTTCGTCGTCACGCATATCGCCCCAGTCCCCGGTCTTCTTCTTGCGGCGCTTGTCGTTGATGCGGCAGAACTGGAACGCCATTTCCACGAGGAAGCACAGCGACAGGGCGAGCACGATCATGGAGAACGGATCCTGGCCGGGCGTCATGAACGCCGCGAAAATGAACAGGGCCACGATGATGATCCTGCGCTTGTCTTTCACCTGCTCGTACTCGAGCAGCCCGGCAAGGTTGAGCATGATGATGATCAGGGGCACCTCGAAGCTCACGCCGAAGATGATGATCAGTGCGAGGACGAAGTTGTAGTACTCGCCACCGGACAGGGCGCTGACCTGGTACTCACTACCGATCGACATGAGCACGTAGAGGCCCTGGTCGACGATGAAGTACGCGAGAACTGCGCCGGCGACAAAGAGCGTCACAGCGAAGGTGACAAACGACATCGTCCAGCGCCGCTCATTCTTATGCAGGCCCGGAGTGATGAACGCCCAGATCTGCTGCAGCCACACCGGAGACGACAGCACCAGACCCGCGAGGAAACCCACCTTGAGACGCAACATGAACATCTCGAACGGCGAAGTAGCGATGAGACGGCACGAACCGTCAGAGGTCAGATCCGCCCGCAAGTGCTCCGGCAGAGAGCAATAGGGACGGCGAATGATCTCGCCCAGCGGCATCGTCGGCCCAGGCGCCCACTGGTACCAGATGAATCCGACGATGGTTCCGACGACGATGGCGATGAGCGACACGACTACGCGTCGGCGCAGTTCCTGCAGGTGCTCCGTGAGGGTCATCGTGCCCGCGGAGTTCTTGCGGGACACGGCTAGTTAGCGGGGCGCTGCTGGTTCTCCGGCTGGTCCCAGAAGCCCTGCTGCGAGTTGGGGGGCTGAGTCGACTCGGCGCCCGAGGTCAGCTCACGCTGAGGGTTCGCGACAGACTCCTTTGCAGCCTTGTCGTTGTTCATCTCGTTGACCTCGGACTTGAAGATGCGCGCAGAACGGCCCACAGAGCGAGCCAAGTCCGGAAGCTTTCCAGCTCCGAAAAGCAGGAGGATGATGAAGACGATCAGGAGGATTTCCATCAGGCCAAGGTTTGGCATGGGAGTTCCTTTCATTCAAGGGCTTAAAGCGCGTGTGGCTCTAAGCATAACGCTCAAGGGCCGCAGAACTGCGACCGGCGACCTCTTCGGCAATATGAGTCGGCTCCACAACGCTCACTCGGTCGGCCTGGCTGAGGCAGAAACGAACCATCCAGTCGTCGCTGCCGTAGGGCATGGAGGCCTCGACCCACTCACCTTCGGTGAGCGCCGTGGGCTCAGTCTCGTGCAACTCGATCTGCCAGTAGTCTGCCAGCCACGTCGCGTCACTGCGGATGCGCAGTGTGGCGACGTTCTCCTGCCCGAACCCGAAGGGGTCTGCCGCGTCGTAGTCGCGGTGGGCAGACGGGGCGGCGGGGACGTCGAGAAGCGATGCGTCCTGGATACGGTCCAAGCGGAAGGTTTTCGGTGAGCCGTCCTCGAACGCCGACAGGTAGGTCGCACCGTCACGGTGAAACATGCCCACCGGGGAGACCGTGCGCGTACGCGTCGTGTCCGAGGTGGCCGAGTAGTAGGTGATCTCCAGCATGCAGCGCTGCGTCAGCGCCTGGGACACCATGCGTGCCGGTCCGGGAGTCTCCGCATGGTCGGAGTCGGGAACACCGGCATCGTGCATGACGTCCCGGAGTTTCTGCGCGGCGGACGCCACCGCGGTTTGATCCACGAGACCCGGCATGGTTTCCAACGATTCCAGGGTGAGCAAGAGGGCATTCGCTTCCGTAGGCGTGAGACGCAGCGGCGCGTTCAACCCTTGATCTTCGATGAGCGTGATGCCAGTCCAATCTGCGGAAAGGTCGATCATCTCGCCCGGTCCTTTACCCACGCCCGACATCTGCAGCCGCTTCAGGTCCTCCATGACCTCGGTGTGCGGATACCCCAGGTTGCGGGCGATCTCCATTGGCGTCGCATCCGGGTGTTGGTGCAGGTACGGGATCAAGTTCAGAGCGCGGACGAGTTGGCCGAGCTTTTCCGGGCTATCTTTCATTCTGCGCCTCCTGAGTCGCACTCAATAGCTTGACGACGTCCTCGCGCACATCTCCCGGCAACTCCACCACCGCATGCGGAGCGAAGCTGGCGGTAGTGCGCACCAGCCAGTCACGCTCCACGTCGACGAGACGGAAACGGTTATCACCGAGATCTGTAGCTTTCGCGACGAGCTCCCCCGCCGTTCCCGGGTCAACGCGCACCACCGCTTCTTTCACCGTGGGGCCGCGTAGGGAATCCTCAACGATCTGCTGGACCGGGCGGTCTGGCAGGTGGAAATCCCCTGCGGGCACGTCACGCACTTTCCGGACCTCGCTGACGCGCACCGCCCGGAAACTGCGTTCAGCTTCGCGTTCCACGTCGTAGCCGACGACATAGGCGCGGTTGTTCAGCGCGATGAGCCCCCACGGGTCCATCGTGCGCGTTTGCGGCGGCGCTGTCGGAGAGGGCTGGTAGGTGAAGCGCATCCGGGTGCGGGAACGCACGCACGCGGTCACGGCCGCGACGACATCAGTGTCGAGCCGGGAAATGTCATTGTCCAGCGCGCTAATCGGAGCATCGTCAAATGCCCGCATTGCACCGCCCGCTGCGATCTTGGTCCACCCGGAGCGCGCGAACGCACCCAAGCTTCCCGACGTCCCCAAGTCCCCCGCCAGCCCCAGCACGTACGCTTCTTCCTCGGTGAAGCTGATCGGCGGAAGTTCGTAGGAGTCTTTGTTCACCCATACCAGCCCGTTCTCACTGCGCGCGGGAACGCCAGCCCGGCGCAGTGATTGGACATCGCGCTTGAGGATGCGCGCCATGGCGGTATCCGTCTTGTCTTCGTAGCCGTCAACATGCGTGCGGATCCACTCGATATCACGCGGCTTATTCGACCCCAGCAATGCGAACGTGAGGTTGGTCAGCCGCTGGATCACACGCGCGTCATTAGCCACGGATTCCCCCTTGTGCGTTGCCAAGCACCTCGCGGTTCTCGCGCATGTACGCCACGAGCTTATCGACGCCTACGTCCTCCGTCGCGAACGGATCCTGAACATCCACCGTCTGCGGCTCTGGGCGGTCTACCTTCATGTGCACCCAGTCGACGGTGTAGTGGGCGCCCAGCTCACGGGCCGTATCGAGGAACTGTGCGCGCAGAGTGGCGCGCGTTGTTTCCGGCGCGGTAGCCGCAGCCGCGGCGATTGCCTCGTCGGTGGTCCACCGCTGGACTAATCCTTTATTTTGCAGGTGGTAGAACAGCCCGCGGCGCGGGCTAATGTCGTGGTACGCCAAGTCGATCTGAGCGAGCTTCGGGTCATTCCAGTCCCCGCCCAAGCGGTCGCGGTAGCGCTCAAGCAAGTTGCGTTTGATCACCCAATCGATCTCGCCAGAGACTGGCTCGAAGTTCTGCGTCTCGATGGCCGTGAGTGTCCTGCCCCACAGCTCCACGACCTTCTCCAACTCAGCATTCGGCGTGCCCTCGTCCTGGCGCTGGGCGAGCCAGCCCTTCGCGGCCTCGAGGACGGCCTGCTGGACCTCGAGCGCGGTCACTGTGGTGTCGTCTTTGAGCGCGAGTTCTGTCTGGCCGGTCGGGTCGAGCGCGATCTGTTTGATGTGCTTAATCGGCTCGGCCACGTCGAAAGCCGGTATGTCCCAATCCGCTTCGAGCATCTCGATGACCAACTGCGTCGAGCCGATCTTGAGAGCAAAGGAGGGCTCCGCCATGTTGGAGTCACCAACGATGACATGCATGCGGCGGAACCGGCTCGAATCCCCATGGGGTTCGTCGCGGGTGTTGATGATCGGGCGTGTCCTCGTCGTTGCTGACGAGACTCCCTCCCACACCTGATCGGCGCGCTGCGAGATGACGAAACGGCCGTTCTTGATCATGCCCGCACCGCACAGCAGCTGCCGGGTGATCAGGAACGGCAGCAACCGCTTGCCGAAGTTCTTCAGCGACAGCTCTCGGCTGATCAGGTAGTTCTCGTGCGTACCGTAGGAGTTACCTGCAGAATCAACGTTGTTCTTGAACAGGTACACGTCGCCGCCGATGCCTTCAGCCGCGAGGGTCTGTTCCGTCTGGGCGGCGAGATCGTTGAACAGTACTTCACCCGCTTTGTCGTGGTTGAGCAACTGGGTGAGCGAATCGCACTCCGCTGTCGCGTACTCCGGGTGCGCACCGACATCGAGATACAGACGGGCCGCGTTCTCTGTGAAGATGTTCGTGCTCTTGTACTGGGCCACGACTGGCTTGAACAAGTACCGCGCGATCTCCTCCGGCCCTAAAACCGCCTTGCCGTCACGGATGGCGGTCAGCCCGAATTCAGTCTCCACGCCCATGATGCGGCGCGGATACACCGTCATTACTGGCCGCCCTTTTGCACGTAGGAACGGACGAACTCCTCGGCGTTGTTATCCAGCAAAGAGTCGATTTCGTCGAGCAGGTCGTCGGTGCCTGCGGTGTTGACATTGACCTGGCCGGCCTCCTGGCCGGTGCCCTCCTCGTCGGACCCGCCGCCGGAGTGGGTGTTCATCTGTTCTTGAGCCATAGCTCTACCCTACTTAGCGCTTATGGGTTCTCGTTGAAAGCGGCGACAATCTCCTCCACGGATGCCGCACGGTCCAGCAACTCACCGACATCATCGCGCGTGAATCCGTCCACTGCGTGGATGGAGACAGTCCGCGGGCCAGCGTTGGTGTTGAACTGGATGGTCTGCCAACTCGAGGAGAGGACGTCTTCGCCGAATTCCTTCGCGATCCTGCCGCGGAAGTACGCCCGGGAACTCTCCGGTGGTGTAGTAGCGGCCCGGGCGATGTCCTCGTTGTTGACCAACGTTTTCATCCGTCCAGCCCCGACGAGTGCGTGGTAGAGCGACTTGTCCGGATCGATGTCGGCGTATTGAAGGTCCACGGCCTTGAGCTTGGCGTTGCCGATGTCGATTCCGCGGTCGAGGTAGCCCTTGATCAACGCCCACTTCGCTGTCCAGTCGAGACGGTCCGCGGTAGACAGTGGATCGCGATCAAGATCGTCCAGGATCTCTCCCCATAGAGCCACGACCTGTTTATCCACATCCGTCGCGGGCGTGACGCGTGCAAGGTAGTCGCGCTGAATCGCCAATGCTGTGAGCGCACGGCCATCCTTGAGCCCGAGCTGGTGCGTCAGGCTCAGATCACGGGACACCCGCTTGAGTTCCTCAACCGGTTCCTTGAGCTGGAGGTCCGAGAAGTCGACGCCTTCTTCGATGGCGTCGAGGACGAGCTTCGTCGTGCCCAATTTGAGCAGGTTGGCGTACTGCGACATGTTGGCATCGCCGATGATGACATGGAGCCGGCCGAACTGGGTCGCGTCAGCATGCGGCTCGTCGCGGGTGTTGATGATGCCGCGGTTGAGTGTCGTCTCCAGCGAGACCTCTTGGAAGAAGTAGTCGGCCCGCTGGGAGATCTGGAATCCGTCCTGCTCCCCCGCTTCCCCCAGTCCCATTCGGCCCGCGCCCGCGAAGACTTGGCGGGTCACAAAGAACGGGATCAAACCCTCAGTGATCGCCTCGAATGGGGTCTGCCGCGAGTATTGGTAGTTTTCGTGGGCACCGAACGATGCGCCTTTGCCGTCGACATTGTTCTTGTACAGCTTCAGCGGCGGGCAGGGGTCGTGGCCGCCCAGCACTGAGACGCCATCTTCCCACAGCTCTGCGATCCGGGCGGCGGCGTCGTTGAGAACGTGGTCACCGGCAGCGTCGTAAAGCATGGCGCTGAAGGCGTCCGGCACCTCGGGCGATGAGTACTCGGGGTGCGCGTGGTCGACGTAGAAGCGCGCACCGTTCTCCGTGACCACATTGGCCACACCGATCGCGTTAGGGTCGACGATGGGAACTGTTTGGTAGCGCTTCAGATCGAACCCGCGGGAATCCTTCAGCGGGTGCTCGTCCTGATAATCCCAGCGCGCACGGGCGGCGGTGTGCATCGCCGCATACGCCACCACCGCGTGCGTCGAGCTCACAATCGGGCTCAAGCTCGGGCTATCCGGCGTGAGAATGCCGTACTCAGTTTCGGTTCCCATGAAACGCGTCATGGTGCACCAGTCTAAAGGGGCGTACGTCGCGGGTGAGAGCCCCGGTCCTACATTTTCAGTATCGCCTTTCGCGGCCCCGCAGCTGCGTTTCCGCAGTTCGCCAGTTGGCTAAACGCCTGAAAGGCGATACTAAAGATCTATTGCTGGCTACCAACCGCGCTCGGCAAGACGGTGCGGAGCCGGTAGATCAGAAACATTGATGCCGACCATTGCTTCACCGAGACCGCGGGACGCCTCGGTGACAGCAGCGATGTCGTTCCAGTTCTGGGTAGCTTTCACCACAGCAGCTGCACGGGCCTCCGGGTTGCCGGACTTGAAGATGCCGGAGCCGACGAAGACACCGTCGGCACCCAGTTCCATCATCAGGGCCGCATCGGCCGGCGTGGATACGCCACCGGCGACGAAGAGTGGTACCGGCAGTGCGCCGTGCTCGGCCACGTAGGCAACCAGTTCGTACGGCGCCTGCAGTTCCTTGGCGGCAACGTAGAGCTCATCGCGGTTGCCGTTCCACAGTGCTTGCAGGCCAGCGATCTCACTCTTGATAGTGCGCAGGTGCTTGGTGGCCTCGGATACATCACCGGTGCCGGCCTCGCCCTTCGAACGAATCATTGCTGCACCCTCGTTCACGCGGCGCAGTGCCTCGCCCAGGTTGGTCGCACCGCAGACAAACGGCACGTCGAAACCGCGCTTATCGATGTGGTTGACGTAGTCGGCCGGGCTGAGCACCTCAGACTCGTCGACGTAGTGAACACCGAGGTGCTCGAGAATCTTCGCCTCCACCGAGTGGCCAATACGAGCTTTGGCCATCACGGGAATGTCGACGGCACCGAGAATGCCTTCGATAAGGTCCGGGTCGGACATGCGGGCAACACCGCCCTGGGCGCGAATGTCGGCGGGCACGCGCTCGAGCGCCATCACGGCGATAGCACCGGCGTTCTCGGCGATCTTCGCCTGCTCGGGCGTGACCACATCCATGATCACTCCGCCCTTGAAGGACTCGGTCAACTCAGCTTTAGAGAGGTTCGTGGAAAACGTCATAGCACTAGTCTTGCCCTCCCACTGGTAGATTCCTAGTGCCAGTTTGATTTAGATTCTTTGGACCAGTCACCTTCGAGCAATGCTTATCGACGTCTCCCGCGACCTCCCCACTCCACTCCCCGCGCAAGTAGCAACCGCCATCAGGACGGCTATCACCGAAGGAGAACTGCAGCCCGGGGATGAGGTGCCGTCGACACGCGAGCTTGCGCGACTGGCCGGGATCTCACGCGGTAGCGTCGTCACGGCGTACGACCAGCTCATCAGCGAAGGGTACTTGCTGGCCTCGCAGGGTTCACCGACGCGCGTGCATCCCGATCTGCCGGCGGGTGCACCTAGTGGCATCGATGCACCAACTTTTCGGCCAAAAGTTGAGCAACCGCGAAAGTTCATTTCTTTGAAGCCGTCGTCCGGGCACGCCGGAGCAGTACGTCCCGCCGCATGGCGCCAAGCGTGGCGGGAGGCAGCAGCTGAACCGTCCATCGTGGTCGATTCTGCAGGACAACCCGAGCTCCGCAGGGCGATCGCAGAGCACCTCCGTCTGGCCCGCGGACTGGCGGTGACTGAGGACCGAATCGTAGTCACCGGCGGGTCACGCGAAGGCCTCATGCTGATTCTGCTCACTCTCGCCAGGCGGCAGCATCATCTCCGGGTGGGGGTCGAGGACCCTGGCCACCCAGGCCTCCGCCGCGTCATTCCAACCACCGGGCACAACGCGGTCCCATGCGCCGTCGATGAGTACGGCGTGAACGTCCAACTCTTGCCCGACAAATTGGATGCTCTTCTGGTCACTCCCGCTTTCCAGTACCCGCTCGGTGCATCGATGCCGGCTGCCCGCCGGTCCGAACTGCTCGCGTGGGCGCATGAGAGGGGCACAGCTCTCATCGAGGATGACTTCAATGCTGAGCTGCGCTACCGCCTTGCCCCGCAACCTCCGCTGGCCGCCCTCAATCACCAGGCCGACGTGTTCACGCTGGGTACCTTCTCGACGTTGCTGAGCCGCAACCTTTCTGCCGGGTACGTAGTCACTCCCCCAGCATTCGCTGAAGGCGTGCAGCAGACGCGGAAGGTCCTCGGTATGCCCGTATCCGCGGTCACGCAGCTGGCCGTCGCGCGTCTGCTTCAGAACGGGCATGTTCGCCGGAACACGAAAGCCGTCCGTAACCGTTTGGCACGTCGGCGGGCGATCATCCACACTGATCTCGTTCCGGTGCTCGAGGCCAGCGGCGCACACGTCAACGAAATGGCCGAGTCGAACGGAGTGGATCTCACACTGAACTTCGACTCACCTGCCCACCGGAACCAATTCGCTGACAAGCTTCGGTCACATGGGATCGAGTGCGGCCGCCTCGAGTCGCTGTGGTCGAGCCGAGATGGGCGCACGGAAGGATTAATCATGAGCTTCGCGCACCTCAGCGACCACGACTTCGACATTGTCCTACGGACCCTTGCTAGCAGTTCGGCTCTTTGAAGCACGACCCCGGACACCTACAGCACCTCAGCAGCCACGACTCGTTTGCCGGTGCGGCCCGAAATGCGCGCCCATTCGTCCGGGTTGGACACGTTTGGCATGTCCTCGCTCTCGTCCTGCTCTGCACGAACTGCGGCGCGCACGTGCTCGACGGAAACTCCCGAACCCGCGCCCGAAATTTCATCCTTAATAGCCAGCTTCTTCGCACGGTCGACGACGTTGGCGATCATCGCGCCGGAGACGAAGTCGGAGTAGTGGAGGGTTTCGGTGGTGCCGTCGACAAGCGTGAGCTGGACGAAAGGACGCGGGGCAAAGAGCTTATCGACGCCCGCGTTCACCAGATCTTCCACCTCCTCCGCGTGCGGAACATCGTCAGTGATGTAGCGGGCGAAGATCTCGCGGGCCTCCTCGCGTGAGGGACGGTCGACACGGATTTTGATGTCTAGGCGGCCGGGCCGCAAAATCGCCGGGTCGATGAGCTCTTCCCGGTTGGTGGCGCCGATGACGATGACGTTGGCGATGTCTTCCACACCGTCGATCTCCGTAAGCAACTGGGGGACGACGGTCGTTTCCATGTCGGAGGACACACCGGAGCCGCGGGTCCGGAAGATCGACTCCATCTCGTCGAAGAAGACGATGACGGGCCGTCCTTCGCCGGCGAGTTCGCGGGCGCGCTCGAAGATGAGGCGGATGCGGCGCTCTGTTTCGCCGACGTACTTATTCAGCAGCTCGGGGCCCTTGACGTTGAGGAAGTGCGCCGCTCCCCCGTCACCGATGCGAGTGGACAGCGAGTTCGCGACCGCTTTGGCGATCAGTGTCTTTCCACAACCGGGCGGGCCGTAGAGCAGCAGCCCCTTCGGCGGTTTCAAGTTATAGGCCTTGTACAGCTCCGGGTGCGTGAACGGCAGCTCGACAGAATCCCGGATCGTCTCGATCTGGTTCCGCAGGCCGCCGATGTCGGCGTAGGTGACGTCGGGAATCTCTTCGAGGGATAGCTGGTTGACCTCAGTTTTGGGGATGCGTTCGAAGGCGTAGCCCGCTTTTGCGTCGATAAGCACGGTGTCGCCTGCGCGGGCCTTGGCGCGAACATTCTCGGCAAGCTGGACGACCTGTTCCGCGCCCTGCATGTCAGCGACGATGGCGCGGTCAAACCCGATTTTCTCCGACAGGGTTGCCAGCTGCCCGGCCTTAGGGAAACCGGCCGCCTCCACGACAATCGACCCTTCGCCGAGGCGCACAAGTCCACCCGGAGTGAGCGTGCCCGGCTCAATATGCGGCGAGACCTTCAAACGCATCCGTCGGCCGGACGTGAACACTTCAGCTTCTTGTCCGCGGCGCGCTGGGGCGAGGTAGATGCCGTACGTCGACGCCGGCTCGGACAATGCGTCGACCTGCGCGGAAAGGTCCTTGAGCTTGTCGCGGGAGACCTTCAACATCTCCGCGAGCTGCTTGTTGCGCGCGGAGAGAGCCTGGTTCTGCTGTTTCAGCTCGCGGAGGTCGGCATCGTTCATGACTCCAGCTTATCTGCGGGCTCGACGCTGCGGACGAGGGGGCGTGACACCGTCGGCAAGCCTGCGGGTCCACACCAAAAACGCTGTGTGCGCGTTCATGCGGTGCTCCGGGCGGGTGGCCAGGCCCTCGACTTTCCATTCGCGCAGGAGGGTCTCCCAGGAGCGCGGTTCGGTGAAGCACTTCGCTTCGCGGATACCTTCGACGATGTTCATCAACTGCGGCACTGTGGCCACGTACGTCATGAACACCCCGCCCGGGATGAGGATGTCCTTCACCGTATCGATGAAGTGCCACGGCTCCACCATGTCCAAAATGACGCGGTCGACGGGACCGCCGAGGTCTTCTTGGGTCACCTCGCCGAAGTCGCCCAGGCGCGGGGTCCACCAGGACGGGCGCTGCCCGAAGTAGTCGTCGACGTTATCCTCGGCAAAAGCCAAGTGATCGTCACGAATCTCGTAAGAGAACACGTGACCTTCCGGGCCGACTGCGCGCAGCAGGGACATCGTCAGCGCACCGGAGCCAGCACCAGCCTCCAGCACGCGGGCACCCATGAAAATGTCGCCCTCGACGAGGATCTGGCCGGCGTCCTTCGGGTAGATAACCGCCGCGCCGCGGGGCATCGACAGGACATGGTCCACGAGCAGGTGGCGGAAGCACAGATAGTCGGCACCGTTGGAGGACTTCACCACGGAGCCTTCGTCGGCGCCGATGATGTCGTCGTGGGAGATGCCGCCCTTGTGCGTGTGGTACGTCGCGCCGGGGACGAGCTCAATGGTGAAGTGGCGGCGCTTCGCGTCGGTCAGCTGCACCTTGTCGCCGGGGCGGAATGGGCCTGAATACATGGGAGTCCTTTCTAGCAGTCGCCACGCAGGAAGGCGGACAGCGCATCCTCGAACCAGGCCTGGTCCTGCACGCCGACCAACTCGCGGGCAGAGTGCATCGATAGCAGCGGCACGCCTACGTCAACAGTGGGGATGCCTAGGCGCGTCGAGGCAATCGGGCCGATCGTCGACCCGCATGGCACCCCGTTGTGCCCGACGAACGTCTGCACCGGCACGTTCGCGTTGCGGCAGGCACGGATCCAGGTCGCTTCCGTTTCCGCGTCCGAGGAGTAGCGCTGGTTCGCGTTGATCTTCAGCACCGGCCCGCGGTTCATCAGCGGACGGTGGGTCGGGTCATGCTTGCCCGGGTAGTTCGGGTGCACAGCGTGGGCGGCATCAGCCGAGATCATCGTCGACTCGGCGAAGATATCCAGCGGGTCACCCAGATCGCGGGCAACGCGTGTGAGCACCCGCTCGAGCAACGGCCCGCCCGCCCCGGTGGCCGAGGCTGAGCCGACCTCCTCGTGGTTGAATGCGGCGAGGACGAGCACGTCCTTCACCTCATCCTTCGCGCGCACCATGGCCTGCAGCGACGCGTGCACACTCGACAGGTTATCCAAGCGGCCCGCAGCCATGACATCGCCCATCACGACCGGGGGCTGAGCATCAGCGGAGCTGAGTTCGTGCGCGATGATCTCCTCCGGCTTCACACCGAGCTGCTCAGCCACGACGTCCATGAACGGCCGGTCCACAGCCATCACCGGCTGCATGTGCACTTGCCTGTCCATTTCCGGCGCGTCACCGCGGTAGAGGTGGATCGCTAGGTTGGGTACTCGCGCGATGGGGCCGGTGGATACGAGGTGGGTGGAGCCGTCGATAAGCGACACACGCCCGGCGAAGGTGAGCTCGCGGTCGAACCACGAGGACAGAATCGGCCCGCCGTAGACTTCAACGGCGAGCTGGCGGAACCCCTCACGGACGAAGTCGGGGTCGGGCTTGAGCATCAGCCCCGGCGAGTCGGTGTGCGAGCCGATGATGCGGAAACGCGGGTTCGGGTTCTCCGGGATCCACCATGCGATCACGGCGCCGCCGTGGACGAGGATCTGGTCGTCGGGAAAGCCTGCGGCCACCAGCTCGTCGCGGACGTTCGCGGCGGCATGGAACGCGCTTGGGCTTGCTGCGATAAATTCGGAGAGGTTCATGGCTCCACCTTAGAATGGTGGGCACGATGAAACCGCTTGCCCTCTCCCCTTCGCGCGCCAACGACTACCTGCAGTGCCCGTTGAAGTATCGCCTCCGCGCAATCGACCGGATCCCGGAACCGAAGACGGAAGCGCAGGTCACCGGCACGCTTGTGCATGCTGTTCTCGAGGAGATGCACGCCTGGCCCCGCGAGGAGCGGACTTACCCCGCCGCGGTGAAGCGCATCAAGCCGGCATGGCAGAAGATGCTTATCGACGATTCTTCCTGCGCCGACCCTATTGCTGACGAGTACGCCCTGTTCGTCGCGGCGCGTTCCCTGCTGCGCGGGTACTTCGAGATGGAGAACCCGCACGGTTTCGACTCACACGCCCAAGAAATGTACGTCGATGCCGTGCTGCCGAATGGTGTTCCCGTGCGCGGGTTCATCGACCGCGTGGACATTGCGCCCACGGGTGAAATCCGTGTTGTCGACTACAAGACGGGCAAGAAGCCCTCGCCCCGCTTCTCTGACGAAGCAAAGTTCCAGATGCGTTTCTATGCGCTGGTGTATTGGCGCATGTTCGGCACGATTCCGCACCAGCTGAGGCTGATGTACCTCAAAGTGATCGATTCGCTCTTCCTTGCCCCATCGCGGGAAGAACTCGAATTCTTCGAGCGCGATCTGGGCGACCTGTGGCACAAGATTCAATCCGACGGGCAGTCCGGCAACTTCCGCCCAAAGCCGTCGAAGCTGTGCAACTGGTGCTCGTTCCAAGCCCTGTGCCCGATCTACGGTGGGACACCGCCGGAGTACCCCGGATGGCCGGGGTCCGCAGCGGAGACTGTTCCGGAGGTTTAGAACAACCCGCTGATCGTCCCGTTGGCGTCGACGTCGATATTGTTGGCGGCGGGCACCTTGGGTAACCCCGGCATGGTCATCACGTCGCCGGTCAGAGCGACGATGAAGCCAGCTCCGGTGCGTGGGATGAGCTTGCGCACGTGCAATGTGTGTCCCTCCGGTGCACCAAGCGCAGCTGGGTCATCCGAGAAGCTGTACTGGGTCTTTGAGACGCACACCGGAAGGGTGTCCCAGCCGTTGTCCTTGATCGTCTTCAAGTCGCGCTGTGCATTGACCGAGTACTGCACCTTGTCGGCGCGGTAAATCTCCCGGACGAGGGTTTCGATAGCATTCTCAATCCCATCGGCAGGGTCATACAGTGTCTTCGACGTGCCTTCGGTGAGGTTGTCCAACAGCGTTGTGGCCAGTTTCTGGGCTCCTTCGCCGCCTTTCGCCCACACCTCGGCTTCCTCCAGGGCGACGCCGAATGTGTCGGCCCATTCACGCATGAAGTCGCGTTCTGCCTGCGTATCGGACGCGAACAGGTTGAGCGCGACAACTGGCGTGACACCGAACTTCCGCACGTTCTCCACGTGGCGCTCGAGATTGACCACGCCCGCCTTGAGCGCCTCAAGGTTCTCGTCCGTGAGCTTCTGCTTGTCGATGCCGCCGTTGTACTTCAGCGAACGAATCGTCGCCACAATCACTGCGCCGGCGACATCCAAGTTCCCGTATGCGGCCTTGATATCGAAGAACTTCTCTGCACCCAGGTCAGACCCGAAGCCCGCCTCGGTGAGTACGATGTCGGCGCACTGCTGCGCGGTGCGGGTGGCGATGAGGGTGTTGCAGCCGTGCGCAATGTTCGCAAACGGGCCGCCGTGAATGAACGCTGGTGTACCCCCGAGAGTCTGCACAAGGTTCGGGTTGAGAGCTTCCTTGAGCAGCGCTGCCATGGCACCTTCGGCGTGGAGATCACCGGCGGTGACAGGATTCCCGTCGAAAGTCAGGCCAATGGTGATCCGCGCCAGCCGCGCTTTCAGGTCTTCGAGGTCGGTGGCGAGGCCGAGTACAGCCATGATCTCGCTGGCCGCGGTAATGGTGAAGCCGGTCTGGGCTGGGACACCAGAGGCTGGGCCACCGAGCCCGGTGACCACGTTGCGCAGGGAGCGGTCGTTGACGTCCAAGCAGCGCTGCCATGTCACGCGCCGGGCATCGATTCCCAGCTCGTTGCCCTGCTGGATGTGGTTGTCGATCATCGCGGCAAGCGTGTTGTTGGCCGACGTGATCGCATGGAAGTCACCGGTGAAGTGAAGGTTGATGTTTTCCATCGGCACCACCTGCGAGTAACCACCACCGGCGGCACCGCCCTTGATGCCCATGACTGGGCCCAGCGACGGTTCACGCAGAGCGACCATGGCGTTGTGGCCCTGCTGCGCCAATGCGTCGGTCAGACCAATCAGGACGGTCGACTTGCCTTCGCCAGCCGGGGTCGGCGACACACCGGTGACGAGGATGAGCTTTCCATTCTTGTGGTCGCGGCCCGCCGATTGAAGCGCACTGACATCCACCTTCGCCATGTTTCTGCCGTACGGGATGAGTGCACCGTCGGGCACACCGGCCTTCGCGGCGATGTCCCCGATCGGTTCGAGTGTGTGGGCTTGGGCAATAGCGACGTCAGTGGTAGGAGCGTTCATACCTCCCAGCGTAGGCGCCCTATATCAGCACCGCACCGAAACCGTAACCCAACAGGACGGAGAGAATGATGCACACTGTGCCCGGAATGATGAACGGGTGGTCAAAGACGTATTTTCCGATCCGCGTGGAACCGGTGTCGTCCATCTCCACTGCCGCGAGCAGAGTCGGGTATGTAGGCAAGACGAACAGCGCGGACACTGCCGGGAACGCGGCGACTGCAGTCAGCGGGCTAACTCCAATGGCAATAGCCGCTGGCATGAGCGCCTTCGCGGTGGCTGCCTGGGAGTACAGCAGAGATGCCGCAAAGAAAAGCACGACCGCCAACAGCCACGGCTGAGATTGCAGCACGTTACCGGAGATGTCCTGAATCTCGTCGATGTAGTGGTTAATGAAGGTGGTGCCCAGCCATGCGACACCGAGCACACAGACCGCGGCCGACATTCCGGAGCGGAACACCTGAGTGTTCAAGACCTGCGCGGCGTGCTGCTTTGTCACCATGAGAATGATGGCCGCGGCCGCCAGCATGATGGTCATGATCGCCTCATTGCGCGGGATCGTGGGTTCTGCGATGAGACCGACTTGATCGGAAATGATCGTTGCGTACACCATGACTACGACAATGGCGACGAGGAAAATGATCACAGATGTTTTCGCGCCCTTTGTCGGTGCGTAACCGGTCTGCGATGCGGGAGGCTTGACCAAGCCTTCCTCGAGTCGCTGGCGGTAAACAGGGTCGTCTACAAGGTCCTTGCCCATTCGGTTGGCCAACCATGCCGTGGGAAAGATGGCCAGGAATGTCGCAGGAATCATCACACCGAGCAGCTGCAGGTAACCCACGCCGTGAGGCTCAAGCAGGTCTGCCATGAAGACCACAGCGGCCGAGATCGGTGAAGCGACAATGGCCATCTGGGAAGCGATGACCGCCACCGTCAGGGGGCGCGACGGCCGGACCTTGCCCTCCTTCGCCACCTCCACAATGACGGGCAGCGTGGAGAACGCGGTGTGGCCGGTTCCGGCTAGGACGGTCATGAGCCAGGTGACAATCGGCGCGTACAACGTCACGCGCTTCGGGTCGCGGCGGAGGAACTTCTCCGCCAGATACACCAGGTAGTCCATTCCGCCGGCGAGCTGCATCGCTGAAATCGCAGCGATGACGCACATGATGATGCCGATGACATCAAAGGGAATGTCTTCGGCAGTGACCTGCATGCCGGTCAAGCCGAGCGCGATAACGCCCAAACCTCCGGCGAAACCGATAGCGATGGAACCCAGGCGGGCGCCCAAAATGATGGCGCCGAAGAGGATGATGAGCTGAAGCACTAACAGCACAACGGGGTCCTTTCTCGAGCACAGTGAGAGCTCTGTTGAGTTGCGATACCCCCAGTATGCGACGCAAAAGACCGCCCTACCAGGCTGGTAGAGCGGTCAGAGGCGGATTGTGGCGAGGCTAACCCCCGTTTGCGTCTCACTCCAGGTAGAGCTTGCCGCGGAACTCCGGGTGCATGAGGTTTTCCTTGGAGAGAATCTTGTCGAGGGTTTCTTCGTCGAGAAGCTCCTTCTCCAGCACGAGCTCGCGCACACCGCGGCCCGTCTCAGCGGCCTCCTTGCCGATCAGGTCACCATTGTGGTGGCCGATGAACGGGTTGAGGTAGGTGATGATGCCGATGGAGTTCTCCACATAACCCTGGCAGACGTCCTTGTTGGCGGTAATGCCAGTGACGCACTTCTCACGCAGCGTCTTCGCGGCGTTGCGCAGCAGTGAGATGGACCCGAACAAGCTGCGAGCGATGACCGGCTC
Organism: Corynebacterium sp. CCUG 71335; assembly: GCF_024454075.1. NCBI lineage: Bacteria > Bacillati > Actinomycetota > Actinomycetes > Mycobacteriales > Corynebacteriaceae > Corynebacterium > Corynebacterium sp. CCUG 71335. The sequence continues at coordinate 141,371 of NZ_JAGPYY010000004.1, read as the reverse complement.
CATCACGTTGAGCTGGAGCTGGCCGGCCTCGGCGGCCATAGAGACGGTGACGTCGTTGCCGAACACCTTGAAGCACACCTGGTTGACCACTTCGGGGATGACCGGGTTGACCTTCGCGGGCATGATCGAGGAACCAGCCTGGCGCTCCGGCAGGTTGATCTCATTCAGGCCGGCGCGCGGGCCAGAGGACAAAAGGCGCAGGTCGTTGCAGATCTTTGACAGCTTCATGGCTGCGCGCTTCAGGGCGGAGTGAGCCATGACGTAACCGCCGGTGTCACTCGTTGCCTCGATAAGGTCCGGGGAGGTGGAGATTGGCAGGCCAGTGACCTCGCGCAAAGCGGCGGTGACTTGGTCGCGGTAGCCGCCCGGAGTGTTCACGCCGGTGCCGATTGCGGTGGCGCCCAGGTTGATCTCCAAAAGCGAGTCCGCTGCCTGGCGCAGTCGGTCCTGCTCCTCCGCGAGATTGGCACCGAAGGCGGTGAACTCTTGGCCCAGAGTCATGGGGACAGCGTCCTGCAGCTGGGTGCGGCCCATTTTGAGGATGTCGTGGAACTCATCGCCCTTGGAACGGAACGCCTTCTGCAGTTCATCCAGTTCCTCGATGAGGCCCTGGAATGACTGGTGCAGGCCCAGGCGGAAACCAGTCGGGTACGCGTCGTTCGTGGACTGCGACATGTTGACATCGTCGTTCGGGTTGATGACGTCGTAGGAACCCTTCGGGTGACCCAGGAGCTCGAGCGCAAGGTTGGCCACGACCTCGTTGGTGTTCATGTTCACCGAGGTGCCCGCGCCGCCTTGGTAGGCGTCGATAGGAAACTGGTCCATGCACCGGCCGTCGTGAAGAATCTGGTCGCATGCGGCGATGATCGCGTCAGCCTTGTCCTTCGGCAGGGTGTGCAGACGGCGGTTGGCCATCGCGGCGGCCTTCTTGACCATGACCATGCCGCGGACAAAATCCGGGTAGTCCTGGATCTTGGCGGACGAGATCTGGAAGTTGTCGATCGCGCGCATCGTGTGCACGCCGTAGTACTTGTCGTCGGGAACGTCGACGGTACCGAGCAAATCTTCTTCTGTTCTGTAGCCCATACGTGCCCAGTGTAGCCAGATTTAGATTCGCGCGATCTTGAGCTCCGAGGCGAGGATAGCTTCAGCGCCAGCTGCGGCGAGACGGTCCATGAGTAGGTTCGCTTCCTTGCGCGGAACCATTGCGCGCACGGCGACCCAGTTCTCACGCTGCAGCGGGGAGACCGTCGGCCCGGTCAGCCCCGGGGTGATGTCCACCGCGGACTGCAGGTTGTCGCGCGAGACGTTGTAGTCGAGCATGACGAAGTTGTGCGCGGTGAGAATACCGCGGATGCGCGAGAGCACGATCTCATCTTCTACGGTCAGCTCGCGCCCGGTGCGCTTGACCACGATTGCCTCGCTTGCCACAATCGGCTCCCCGAACGGGGCAAGCCCCTGTTGGTGCAGCGTGGCACCGGTGGAGACCACGTCGGCAATAGCATCGGCCACACCGAGCTTGATGGCGATCTCTACTGCACCGTCGAGACGGATCACTTCAGCGTTAATGCCGCGGTCGGCGAGGTAGTCGGCCGCCAAGTGCGGGTAGGAGGTCGCCAGGCGCTTGCCCTCAAGATCTGCAATGGTCATGCTCTCGGCCACATCGGCGGGCGCAGCGAAGCGGAAGGTGGAGCCACCGAAACCGAGATCGAGGATTTCCTCAACATCCGCACGCGAATCGAGCATCAGGTCGCGGCCGGTGATGCCCAGATCAAGATGGCCTCCGGCGACATAAATGGCAATGTCTTTCGGGCGCAGGAAGAAGAACTCGACTCCGTTGGCTTCGTCGACAATGTTGAGAGCCTTGGTGTATCCGCGGCCCTTGTAGCCAGCTTCTTTGAGGATGCCGGTCGCAGCCTCAGACAGGGAGCCCTTGTTGGGCACGGCGATCTTGATCATGGGGGGTGTCAGGGCTCCTATTAGAGGTATTTGTAGATGTCGTCCGGGATCAGGCCGCGGTGGACCATCATCACCTGCGTCCAGTAGATCAGCTGGCTCATCTCCTCGGCGAGTTCCTCGTCGGACTGGTACTCGGAGGCGGTCCACACCTCACCGGCTTCTTCGAGGATCTTCTTGCCGATGAAATGCGCACCCTTGTCCAGAGCATCCACCGTGCCCGAACCGGCCGGACGCTCGGCTGCTTTGGTGGTCAGTTCCGCGAAAAGATCCTCGAAGTTTTTCACGCGAGTTACTTTATCCGATCCCGGGCAGCGCTGAACCATGCGGACACATCGTGTGCATCAGCGCCGACGAACTCGGCTGGATCAAACCGCACCACACCTTCCGGTACTTCTTCGGCAAGCCCAAGCACAACGCACCCGGCCGTGGCGGCTGCGGACATACCGGCCCAAGAATCCTCGAAAACGAGGCAATCGACGGGATCCTCCCCCACGATCTCGGCAGCACGCAGATACATGTCCGGCGCCGGTTTCGGCTGGGCCACCTCATCACCGGTGACAGAGTCGACGAAGAACTCACGGCCGACGATGTCAATGCAGTAGTCCGCCAGTTCGCGTTCCGTGTTCGTGGTCACCAGCATCCGCATCCCCGCGCCCTTGAGAGAGGCGAGAAAGTCGCGCACGCCGGGATTCGGCTCCACATCGCCGGCGAGCAATTCGCCCATCCGCTGGTACATCCAGGACCGGTAACGGTCATAATCACCGTCGACAAGCTCGACTCCCGCCCACTCCGCGCACACGCGCAACGTGTTCGCAAAGGCACCGCCGACTGTCTCTTCGCGCTTTTCTGCGCTTAACCTGCGGCCAAGCAGCTCTGAGAGCTCGTAGGTGGCAATGCCCCACAGCGGCTCAGTGTCAACCATCGTGCCGTCCATGTCCCAGAACACGGCCTTCGGCGCCGTGCTTGGTGTGCGGCTAGTCAAGCTCGGGAAGGGAGTTGAGTGCTTCGTCGTCAGCGCCGGTGGCCGCAGCCGCGCGGTACGCAAGGTCCTGCAAGTCCGACTTCTCCTCCGGCTCCAGGACAGCTTCAGCGTGCTTGGCGTTGAACTCGTCGAGCTTGGCAAAGAACGGTTCCACGACCGAGTTCAGCTTCTCCCCGTCCGGGTCGTCGCCGATGATCTCCAGGGCGTCGAGGTACTTCTCGATGAGCTCTTTCAGGTCCGGCAGGACTGCCGGGTCAAACGGCTCCTCCCACAGTTCCTTATCGCTGTCCTGCAGGTACGAACCGGTTGCAAACGTGGTCAGGTCGTCGATGAACTCGTCGACGTCGCTCTGGAACTGATCGCGGATTGTCATACCCGCTATTGTGGCGCAGTTTCGCTACACCCGCACGCCAAGCAAGCCGTCCAGTGCAGCTGCAACGATCCCGTTGTGGTCACCGTGTGCTGCGTCCACAATGCGCAGCGCCTCTGGAGTGTTCAGGTCGTCCGCGAGAGCAGCACGCAGCTTATCGACGGTACCTACCGCCTCGTCTTCGCTGACCTCATTCGCGAGAGCTTCGCGCCAATTGGCCAAACGCTGCTCGGCCTGGTCCAAGACGGCGTAGGAGAAGTCGCGGTCGTCACGGTAGTGGCCGCCGAACACTGCGAGACGGATCGCGGACGCGTCGTGCCCTTCTTCGCGCAGCTTGTGCACGAAGACGAGGTTGCCCAGAGACTTAGACATCTTCACCCCGTCGAGCGCGATCATGCCGGCGTGGACGTAGTGGCCGGCCATGCGCGGGACGTCGTACGCGGCCTCAGCGTGGGCGGCGGAGAACTCATGGTGCGGAAAAGCTAAGTCAGAGCCGCCGCCTTGAATGGCGAACTGCGTTCCCAAACGATTCGTCGCAATTGCGGAGCATTCGATGTGCCATCCCGGCCGGCCTGCACCGAAGCGGGCCTCCCACGACGGTTCGCCCTCACGGTGGCCGCGCCACAGCAGCGCGTCCAGCGGGTCGCGCTTGCCTGTACGCTCCGGGTCGCCGCCGCGCTCGGCGAAGTACTCCTCCATCGTGGCGCGGTCGAGGTTGGACTCGTAGCCGAACTGCTCGGTTGCTGTGATGGGCGCGTAGATGTCGGTGACGGGGTGGTCACCGGAGTCGTCGACAAGCTCATACGCACTGCCGTTGTCCAGCAGCGTCTGCACCATTGCAATGACCTCATCGACGGATTCCATCGCGCCGATGTAGTCGCGCGGGGGGATGACGGAGAGGATTTCCATGTCGGTGCGGAACAGGTCGGTCTGGCTCTGACCAAGTTCGCGCCAGTCCACCCCGTCGCGCTCGGCGCGCTCGAACAGCGGGTCGTCGACATCAGTGATGTTCTGGACGTAATGGACACTGTGGCCGTTGGCGTTGAGCTGGCGGTGGACCAGATCAAACGTGAGGTACGTCGCTGCGTGGCCCAGGTGAGTGGAGTCATACGGCGTGATGCCGCAGACGTACATCCCGATTTCACCGCCACTGGTCGTGGCCGTGGTGTCAACCTCCTTGGCCTGCTGGTCAGCGGTGTCAAAAAGGGTCAGCGGGACAGGAGTTCCGGCGACTGCGGGGACGGAGGGCGCGGGCCAAGAGTGCATGTGGTCAGCCTACAGAACTGCTATGTGCACCGGCGCTACACCGGCTGCATCACGCCGGTGGCCAGCAGGATCATCACGATCACTCCGAGCGGGATGCGATACGCCGCGAACCACGCGAACGAGTGGTGCGACACGAAGCGCAGCAGCCAAGCACATTAATCGAGCTCAGCCGAGTGAAAGCTCACCGCACCTGGCATTGCACGATATCCCGGATATGCACGGATACCGGCGGTCGAACACTTTTGCGTTCTACCTGGAGTCCCTTCTCATGCTTTTGAAGCCTTCAATCCCCAAGGCGGTGAAGGAACAAATTGCCGCCACCACCGCAACCAGCATTAGGCGAGAAGCTAAGGGCTCACTGAGCCCGAAATACTGCCGGGCCACAAACAATCCGAAGATTGAAAGCAAAGACAACATCGCGAAGAATCTCAAGTTACGCAAAGTCATGTGCCAAGTTTCCTCTTCCTATCGAGCCCAACGCTAGTTGCGAGATGTCACCGATACAACGTGGCTTCGATCTGAGATATTACGAAACTCGAACTTGTTCGCAGGCCGGCCCCTAGGGTGCGACAACGAATCGCAAGCCCGCTACACCGGCTGCATCACGCCGGTGGCCAGCAGGATCATCACGATCACGCCGAGCGGGATGCGATAGGCCGCGAACCACGCGAACGAGTGGTGCGAGACAAACCGCAGCAGCCACGCAATCGAGATGTAGCCGAGCACAAAGCCGATACCCGCCCCGACGAAGAGCTGAATACCGGAGGCGGCTTGACCGGCCTGGGGGTCGAAGGCGTCGGGAAGCGAAAAGAGCCCGGAGGCGAGCACTGCCGGAATCGCAAGCAGGAAGCTGAAGCGCGTGGCCACCTCGCGGTCGAGGTTCAAGAACAGACCACCGGAGATCGTGCCGCCGGAGCGCGACACGCCCGGAATGAGCGCGAGGCACTGCCACAGGCCCATGATGATGGCGTCTTTCATGGTCAGCTCGTCGAAGCCGCGCGTTTTGCGGCCCTTGCGCTCGGCGAGAATGAACACGAAGGAAAAGACGATCAGTACCGTCGCGGTGATCCACAGGTTGCGGAAGTTCTCACGGATCAGGTCTTTGAGCAGCACGCCTGCTAGGCCGACAGGAATGGTGCCGACAATGACCATCCAACCCATCCGGTAGTCGAAACCGCGCTTGCTCTTGTCGACGAGCCCAGCGAACCAGGCCGTCAGAATCCGCCAAATGTCCTTCGCGAAGAACACGAGAACGGCCAGCTCTGTGCCCAGCTGGATGACGGCGGTGAAGCTGGCGCCAGCGTCTTGGCCCCAGAACAGTTCGGAGACAATCCTCAGGTGCCCAGAGGAGGACACGGGCAAGAACTCGGTCAACCCCTGGACGATCGACAGAACGATGACCTGAATCCACGACATGTTTTCAGCTGCTTCAATCACGGAGCACAACGATATACCCTCCGCGGCTGAATACCGGCAATCATGGCGCACGGCCAGCAAATTGGTGGCGGTTGGCCAGTTGATAGGCTGACAACCGTGAAAAAGCGTGTGTTCTTGCCTGTTGTTGTCTCTGCCAGCCTGGTTTTGACCGGCTGCACCCAAGGCATGATCGAGCAGGGCGAGGAGCAGATGGACACCATGGGCAACGCCGAGCCCGTGGCCTCACCAGACGCAACTGACCCAGCGGGTGAGGTCATCGACTTCGACCCGATCCAAGACATCGATCTCGTGCCGGCAACGCGCACCGATACCGAGATCAAAGACGGCGGCCTTGGTGTGCGGGCTGGCGACAAACTGCTCGTCGGCGACATCGACATGCTCACCTCCGGCAATGCGCGGGAAACCGCAATCGATCCCGACGCCGCGGACATCTCGGCGAACGCCGGCAAGTTCGCGGTTGCGCGCGCGGACCACAACGAGGTCGAACTGGTCGACCCTTCTGCCCCGAGTAACCCGAACACAATCGTTCCCGTCGGCGACGACGTGACTGTTGCTGCTCCCCTCTTCGGCGGCGGCATCATCGCTGGTTCCGACACGGAAGAACGCGTCTGGATCTACGCCGAGGACGGCACCGAGCTAGATACCTTCACAGTGGCCCGTCCGTCCGACTACCTCCTTGCGCAGGAGCAGACGGACGACGATGACCGAGTCGTGCGCATCAACCGCTTTGACACCACGATCCAAGACCTTCACGTCGAAGGGCGCCAGGGCGGAACACTGCGTGTTGGATTGGGCGTGGGCAAAGTCGCCTTCGGCGAAAACGGCATGGTGCTGGCTGCCGATGCCACCGGCAACCGCATGCTGGTCTACACCACGGATGAAGTCGTCCGACTGCACCAAATGGTGCCTACCGACGGCAGCCCCTGGGATGTCGCGTGGGACTCGAAGCGCCGTCTTGCCTGGGTGAGCTCCACCGAGACCAACACGGTCACCGCCTATGACCTTTCCCAGGGTGTACCCCTGGAAAAGGGGAAGCTGAACACTGTTGCTGATGCTCAAAGCCTCATAGTGCTGGAAGACGGCTCACTCGTGCTCGGCTCCGCCTCAGGCGACGGGCTGCAAGTCATCGATCCGGCTACTGTCGATAGTGCCACCAACTAAAAGGAGACCGCTGTGAGCGCCTACGACCGTCTTCTCAAGGTCATGTTCCTACTCCCCCCGGAGCGTATCCACGGCATCATCGGTGGCTCGCTCACGCTGTTGAATGCGGTCACCCCAGCCAACCGCGGCATGGAAAAACTCGTCCGCGTTCATGACCCCGTGCTCAAGCAGACGCTTTTCGACGTCTCCTTCCCCGCCCCACTCGGCCTCGCCGCGGGCTTTGATAAGAACGCCACGGCCATCGACTCGTGGGGGGCAATCGGCTTTGGATACGCCGAGCTCGGCACCGTTACCCCGCGCCCGCAGCCAGGCAACCCGGCCCCGCGCCTGTTCCGTTTGCCAGCCGATAAAGCGATCTTGAACCGCATGGGCTTCAATAATGAGGGCGCGCTCGATGTGGCCCGCAGGTTGGAGCGCAAGCACTCCAACGACGTTGTTGGAATCAATATCGGCAAAAACAAGACCTCCAAGAATGCTGTCGCCGACTACCGCACTGGTGCCTCCTTGCTCGGTCCGCTTGCCGACTACCTGGTGGTCAACGTCTCCTCCCCCAACACACCCGGCCTGCGTGACCTGCAAGCCATCGAGGAGCTGCGCCCCATCCTCACCGCAGTGCAGGAATCGACCGACACCCCGGTCCTGGTGAAGATCGCCCCGGATCTTTCCGACCAGGATGTCGATGCCGTCGCCGACCTCGCCCTTGATCTGGGTCTGGCAGGCATTGTGGCCACCAACACCACGATCAGCCGCGAGGGGTTGAAAACCGACGCGGACGAGGTCGCGGCGTTGGGGGCTGGCGGGGTGTCTGGCGCGCCCGTCGCAAAGCGCTCGCTCGAAGTGCTCAAGCGGCTGCACGCGCGTGTCGGCGGGAAGCTCGTGCTCGTGAGCGTGGGCGGCATCTCTACCCCTGAACAGGCGTGGGAGCGCATCGCGGCTGGTGCTCACCTGCTGCAGGGCTACACCCCGTTCATTTATGGCGGGCTGGGATGGATCCGCGGCATTCACAAAGGACTTGCCGCGCAGGTGAGAGCGCACGGGCTAAGCAACATCAGCGAAGCCGTCGGCAGCGGTCTCGAGTGGAAGGCCTAAGCGGCGGCTGAACGGCGCAGAGTGAGCGCACAGATTATCGCCATGCCGGCCCACAGGAGAAGCCAGTAGGTCTCGGTGGTGAAAACGGTGGTCGTCTTCGGCGTGACCACCGACGCAAGGATGAGCACTGAAGTCAGAGCCAGTGCGATAACGCGTGTGAGGGAGCCCCGTTCTTCGCGTGTGAATGCGCCGAAACTGCCGAAGAGCAAAGCAGCAACACACAGCATCAGGTCAGACGGCGTGAACGTGAAAACGCTGTCTCCGGAGATGAACGCCATAATGGCGAGGATGATCAGGACGACGGCCAGAGCCATGAAGGCACCGCCGACACGGAGCTGAACGGGGACCATGCCGGCGACCTTACCTCACGGGGGTATGCTGCCCAGCCGCGTGCGGTGTGTTGGCTAGATCTTGAACGAGTATGGGTTCACGCCCTCTGGAAGCGTTGCACAGGGACTCCACACATCAATGGTGAGCATCGACAAATCGTCCGGACGGTCAAGAGACGAAATGATGGCCGATCCGGCGCTCAGTGTCCTTGTGCAATTAGTGCTTGCAGCTCACGATGGATGGCCACCGACTTCTCCTTGGCCTCCTGAATAGTCGGAGTTTCAGCCGGCGAAAGAGCCGTAGACGACTCAGAAGGCGCAGACAGAGATGGCACCAGCACCTCGCTCATGCTGCACCCGGCAAGAAGCGCCGGAAGCAGACACAGCGCTGGAAGAACCTTCGCGCGCAATGCTTAGTTCTCGTACCAGCCCCACACGATGGCGCGGCCAAGCGCATGGAAGTTCAGGTTGAAGCCGAGTTGCGTTGGGTTGGCGATCTCGTCGACAGGCAGCTCAGTGTCCACAGCGTGGACAGCGTAGAGGTAGCGGTGCGGGCCGTGGCCCTCCGGCGGGTTGGCGCCGTAGTAGCCCTTGATGCCGGACGAGCCGGTCAGGTCGTCGCACCGACACCGAGGTCCTCCTTGGAGCCAGCGCCCGACGGCAGTTCTGTGACATCAGCCGGGATGTTGAATGCCGACCAGTGCCAGAAGCCCGATGCGGTTGGGGCATCCGGGTCAAAGCAGGTCACCGCGAACGTCTTCGTGCCTTCCGGGAAACCGGACCACGCCAGCTGCGGGCTGGTCGCGTCATCGCCGGCCAGCTTGTCGTCCAGGCGCTCACCATCGACTATGTCGGTCGACGTGAGCTCGAAGGCCGGCACGTCAGCCAGCGGTGCGTACGGATCGGGGCCGGGGAAACGGTCTTGGTCATAAGAAGCAGTCATAGCTCCTTTGTACCGGAAACTTCCTATCCTGCCCACGATCTCGGCCGAGACTATCTCGGCACCGCTCTATGCAAACGCACATCTACCATGCGATTTGCTCCCCGTGCGACGCACGCCTTATAGTCTTACGAGTGCCCGGCCACCCGGTTATCCTGGTGGCCGATAACACCCAAAGCCCGGGTGGCGGAATGGCAGACGCGCTAGCTTGAGGTGCTAGTGTCCTATTAACGGACGTGGGGGTTCAAGTCCCCCCTCGGGCACCATTGACCGGCTCCCCCGAGGAGCCGGTTTTCACGTTTCAGGAGGCTTTACATGCGCGACCCTCGCCGCATCGCAGCCCTCCTCGTGGCGGTTGTCGCCTTCGTTGCGCTGTGGATGCTTCTTGACGTCCCGGACCTGGCCACTCTTCGCGCCTGGGCCGATCAAACCGGCCCCTGGTTCCCCGTCGTTTTCTGGCTTTTGTACATCCTGATCACGCAATTTCCAATCCCCCGCACCGTGATGACGATTTCAGCTGGCATCCTCTTCGGAACCGTGCAAGGCACCCTTCTCGCGCTCACAGCGACCACAGTGGCCGGCACGATCTCGCTGCTCATTGTGCGCTTTCTGCTCCGCGACTGGATTGAACCCCGGCTGACGCACCCGTCGGTTCTGGCCATCAATCAACGGTTAGAGGAACGAGGATGGCTAGCTATCCTCAGCCTCCGGATGATCGCAGGAATCCCGTTCTCCATCCTCAACTACACCGCCGCACTCACCCGTGTGCGCGTGGTTCCGTTCACAGTGGCCACGCTCATCGGCTCCGCACCGGGCACGATCCTGGTCACCATCTTCGGCGACACACTTACCGGTGAGGCGAACCCTGTTTTCATCGCGATCATGGCGGTGCTTGCGGTTGCCGGCCTCGCCGGTTTGCTTATCGACGCCCGACTCCCCACCCGTCAATCCCCTACCCTAGACCACTAGCTTTAGCGGGTAGAATAGACCGCATGATTGCTGTCCACGCCCGCTACCGCGGCCGCGACACCCGCCGCGCCCAATTGGTCAAGCGCTCCGCCGAGGCACTGTCCACCCTCGATGGTGTCGGCAGCTTCGATGTCGTCGGTGTGGAGGACATCCGCGCACACGTGGATGGCGCCGAAGCCGCTTGCATGCTGATTATGGCACTTCTATCCGACGGCGACTGGGCGATCGGACTGGGGATCACCGCGGAATCATCCGCAGTAAGCCCCGCTGTCTACGCCGCAACGGACGCGGTGGGCAACCGTCCGGGAACTGTCAGCGTAGTAGTGGAAGCCGGATCCGCCGACGCAACCGGTGCTGACGACATCGCAGCCGCTTTTGCGCTCTTGAGCCACGTCCTTGCGAAGCGCACCCTTGAGGGCCGCGAAGCAACCTCCCTAGTGCGCTCAGGACTGAATCAGAACGAGGCAGCCGAGGAGCTCGGCATCTCTAAACAGGCGATGAGCCAGCGGCTTCAGGCCGCCGGCTGGCAGGCCGAGCAGGCTGGGTGGCAGCTCGCCGTGAACCTGATCAACCGGGCCGCCAGCTAGTTGCAGCTAACTACTGGTGGCCCGGAAAACCGGGTTGACCAGGCTGACCGGGCTGACCGGTCGGCGGCTGCTCGTAGGCTACCTGCGGGAACTCTTGCTGATGGGGCTCCCCTGGCATCGCCACCGGGCGGGAAGCACCGTCACCAGACGGGCCAACCGCGTCGCCGTTACGCTTCACTCGCGAGCTGATCGCCGGCTTTTCGCGCTCTTCCTGCTCGTCGAGCGGAGAGTCCACCGGCTTATTGGCCACAGCGCGGGCTTCTGCCACGGCACGGGCGATCTCCGGGTCCTGGGCGGTCTCGAACCATTGGTCGGTGTCTTCGCGGCCGGCGAGGTCCTTGGTCTCTTCGTCGACAAGCGCCGCCTCGTAGCGGAAGACTCCGTCGTCGTCCTTCTTCGCATAGGCCTTCGCAAACTGCTCCAGCGCGTCGCCGAACTGCGACGGAATCATCCACATCGACGAGCCCTTGCCCTCGGCAATCTGCGGCAGCTTGTCCAGGTACTGGAACGCGAGCAGCTCGGGAGTAACGCCAGAGGTCTTGATCGCGGCGTTGACCTTCTGAATTGCGCGGGCTTCACCCTGCGCATTGAGGTACTTCGCGGCGCGCTCACCCTCAGCACGCAGGATGGTGGCCTGGCGCTCGGCCTCGGCTGCGAGAATCGCGGCGTGCTTCTCACCCTCCGCGGCGAGGATGCGTGCCTGCTTCTCACCTTCTGCAGTCTTAATGTCGGACTCGCGGCGACCCTCGGAGGTGAGGATCATCGCGCGCTTTTCACGGTCCGCCTTCATCTGCATCTCCATGGACTGCTGGATGGACGGCGGCGGATCAATCGCCTTGAGCTCCACTCGGCTAATGCGCAGGCCCCACTTCGCAGTCGCTGCGTCGAGCTCACCACGCAGGCGGCGGTTAATCGTCTCGCGCGAGGTCAGGGTCTCTTCCAGCGTCATACCGCCGACAACGTCGCGCAGGGTTGCGGTGGAAATCTGCTCCACACCGACGATGTAGTTGTCCACGCCGTAGATCGCGCGGGCGGGGTCGTTGATCTGGAACGTCACTACCGTGTCAATCGCCACGGTCAGGTTGTCCTGGGTGATCACGGCCTGCGGAGGGAAGGACACAACGCGCTCACGAGTATCGACGCGCTCACGCACCCGGTCCACAAACGGGACCAAGAGCGTGATTCCGCCCGACACGGTGCGGGTGTAGGTTCCCAACCTTTCGATGACGGCAGCTTCGCCCTGCGGGATCAACGCGATAGAGCGGAAGATGACGAAGATGATGAAAAGGAAAAGGACGATGAGAAAGATCGTCAACGGCATGGCTATTCCTTCCAGACGACGGCCGTTGGCCCGTCGATATCAGCAACAATGACGTGTTCACCCGCCGCGATGACATGGGCGGGGTCAATGGCCCGGGCAGACCAGATGGAACCGTCGAGACGCACTTGGCCGCTCGACGGAGTGATGTCTTCCAGCACGTGCGCTCTCGATCCAACGAGCGCTTTCGGGGATGTGTCGAGCGCGCGCGGCTTCGAATACCGACGGTGCAGCCAGGGCTTGAGGAACAGAATCAACGCGGCCGACGACAGCCCGAAGATGACAATCTCAGCCCACACCGGCAATCCAAACAGCGACGCCCCCGCGGTAACCGCGGCACCTCCGGCGAGCATGAGGAAAGTGAACTCACCGGCCGCAAGTTCAAGACCGGCGAGAACAAGTGTGCCGATAAGCCAAATAACTGTTCCCACGCTCAAAAGACTACAGGTCTTCTTTGCTCAGCTCCGGGTTAGTTACAAAGTCGACGAGTCTCTCCACCGCACCGATCAAGGTGTGGTCAATGTCGCGGAAGGTCTCCACCGCGTTGTACACGCGATTCCACCCTTCGCGCGGGTCGGACCATCCCAACCGCCGGCAAATGCCGGTCTTCCAGTCTTCGCTTTTAGGCACGTCCGGCCATGCGCGCATGCCGAGCTTCTCCGGTTTCACCGCAGCCCAGATATCCACGTAGGGATGACCGGTGACCAGCACGTGCGGCCCGACATTCGCGACGAGCCGGGACTCCTTCGACCCCTCGATGAGGTGATCCGCCAACACACCGATGCGCCGGCCGGGGCCGGGCTGGAATTCCTCGAGCCGCTGCGGGAGATTATCCAGTCCCTCCAGGAACTCGACCACGACACCTTCAACCCGCAGGTCGTGCCCCCACACCTTTTCCACAATCGCGGCATCGTGCACGCCCTCGACCCAAATGCGCGACGGCATAGCCACCTTCGCTTGCACGTTGTCCACGCGGCGCGAGCCAGAATTCGACTTGCGCGGCTCCTGCTTGACGACGGGCCTGCCCAACGTCACCCTCTCCCCCTCCACCAGAAACGCTCCGGGCAGCATTTTGAACAACCGCTGGGTGCCCCGGCGGTCTTCGAGGCGGACGAAATCCCCGTCGTAGGTCCGCTCGAGTCCAACGACGGCCCCGACGAACTCGTCCGGGTCGCCGAAGACCTCCGCGATAACGTCCGGAGTTGCCTCCACGGTGCGGAACGTTCGCGGTTTTTTACGGTCGTGGCCAGCGAAAATATCGCCGCCATAAGGATCATGGGATGGGCTCATAGTGGCCAAGAGTGTAGCCGATCCATTCTGTCTGATCGGGGCCCCACGCTATACTTCTCCGGCGTGAATGCCCGCACCGAAGTCTATTCTCCACTCCAGAACGCAGCTGTCTGGTTGGCTGCGTGGCTCTATGGGCACGAGTCCACTGACGCGCTCGTGTCGGCGCTGACGGACCTCGGCGGGGACCACCACTATGCCGGCCAACCGCTGGCCCACCTGCTGCGGGAGGTCCGTTCCGAAGCCGACCTGGATACAGAAGGGCCAGCAGTCCGCCTCATCCTATCCGGACCTGGCCAACCGCCGGAGTTGCCCGCCGGTTCGCCAGCGGCAGCGGCCCTTGGTGAAGCCGGTGCGGTGGTCATCCGCGGCCACGCAGGGGCGAACCACATCCTGATTCCCGAATATGGCGATAACGGCACGCAGTGGCGCTGGTTCGAGGAGCACGAGCGCCTGCCTGAACCGGCCTGGCTCTCCCCCGGCGAGGCGGATGCGCTTCTCTCCCGCGCCACGAACGAAGCTGCGGTCCTCATCGAGGCGGCCGGGGGTATCCGGTCAGATCTGCCCAACCCGCGTTTGACGGTGGGGACACTGGCAGACTTCTACGACACCCCGGGGTTGCCCATGCGAACCCCGCCGCGTGCGGCCAAACTGTTCGCCCGGGCGGATGCGGTTGCGGCGGTGGTGGAGACGGTCGTCGATACGCTAGGCGACCATTCATTTGACCCGCACCTGTTCGCCCTGTGGCGCCACATCCGCACGGCGCGCATGGCCGGTGTCGCCGACGCTGTGCTCGACTACCAGCGCGGCGACTAAAGCAGGCTTAGCTCTGCGGCTGGTGACGCTGCGGGGTGCAGCAGCCTTCCTTACACGGCGCGCCATTGAGCGTGCAGCCCTGAACCGTGATCGTGGACAGCGTCTTCGGTTCGGTCCCGGCGGCGGTGTTTTCCACGAGATTGAGGACGAGGTTGGCGAATTCCGGCTCGAGTCCGACCGTCGGCGTACGAGTCAAGGTGATGCCGCGCTCATCGCAAGCTTCTTTGAGCTCAGTGTCGAGGTCCCAGATGACCTCCATGTGGTCGGTGATGAAGCCCACCGGCACGCAAATGATGTGCTTGATCGAGCTGTCTTCATCATGCAGCTCTTCGGTGCGGTCGACCACGTCCGGCTCCAGCCACGGCGTAGCCGGGTTACCGGAGCGGGACTGCCACACGACCTCGTAAGACGGCAGGCCGGCAGCCTCAGCGATCAGCCGGGACGCCTCCTCGACCTGGCGCGAGTACAGGTTGGCGTCGGTCGGGCCACCGGAAGCGTCATCAGCCGCGTTGGGAACAGAGTGCGCAGTGAACAGCACGCGCGTGGTGGCCTGGTCTGCGGCCTCCCACGCCTGGCGGACATGGTCGGCCATGAGCGAGACGAAGGTCGGGTGACCGTAGAACTGCCACAACTTCGTGAACTCAATGTCGCCGTGGGACTCGCGCAGCTTCACGATGTCTTCGTCATACTGGCGGCACGCCGAGTACCCACCCCAGGCCGAGGTGGCGAAGACAGCGACATTACGGTGGCCGTCCGCCTTGATCTCATCGGCCGCTTCCAATGCGAACGGGCGCCAGTTGCGGTTGCCGAAGTAGACAGGAAGGGTTTCGCCTCGCCGCTCAATCTCCGCCTCAATATTGGAGATGATCGTGCGGTTCTGCTCGTTGATCGGGCTCACACCACCGAAGTTGAAGTAGTGCTCACCGACCTCAGCGAGGCGCTCGCGGGGAATGCCGCGGCCTTTGGTGACATTCTCGAGAAAAGGAATAACCTCGTCCTCCCCTTCGGGGCCACCGAAGGAAAGGACGAGGAGGGCATCAAAATCACTCAGGGACATAGACCCCAGTCTAGATCACGTGGGGGTGGGCCCGGGCTAGATCAGACGGACCGCGTAAGGAGCCATACCGCTGTGGCGAACCGGGGACTTCTGCACGTTCGAGCCGTTCTGCGGTGCCTCGAGCATCATGCCGTCACCGAGGTAGATGGCCACGTGCTGGTTGCCGCCGTCGCCCCAGAACAGCAGGTCACCGCGCTCAGCTTCGGCGGCAGGGATCTTCTCGCCGCGCTGGTACTGGTAGCCGGTGTAGTGCGGCAGATCGACCCCAGCACCCGAGTAGGCGTAGAGCACCAGACCGGAGCAGTCATAACCCGCCTGCCCCGTGTGCGCGCTCACACCGTCGGGGATACCGGTGGTCGGGCCGTTGGCGTCGCCGCCGCCCCACACATACGGAGTGCCAATCTGCGATTCACCGCGCGCAATCACAGCCTCGATCTGGTCCTCACGGGCCGTCGCAGCCGCCGGCTGCTCTGCGCCACGGATCTCCTCAGTCGCCTGCGCAGCGTCCATGACCTCAGGCAGCACCTCGGCGACCGAGGTTCCGTTCTCTTCATCTGCTGCAGCGACAGCGTTGTCCGCCTCTTCGCTTGACGACGTCGACGCGATCTCGCGGTCACCCTCCGAGTAAGGATCGTCGAACACACCGTGGTCAGGCTGTGCTTCCCCAACAGCCTGAGCGAAAGCGTCGACAGCCGCTGCTACCGAATCCGGGTTGGACAAGTCACCCAGGACCGGGCGACTCGGGCCGGCAGGCGCTTCCTCCACAGTCACGGAAGCCTCAGCAGGCACTTCAATTTCAGCAGTCTCGGATACGTTAGCGTCACTCTCCCCAGTTTCGGAGCTCTCCTCCACCGGGGTTTCCTCCACCGGGGTTTCCTCCACCGGGGTTTCCGCAGCAGCCGGCTCCGGCGTTTCTGTATTCTCCGCATCCGGGGTCACTGAAGTTTCGCCGTCAGCGGTCTCGGACGCCTCTGCCGACTCGAGAGTCTCCGCGGCTTGTTCCGTTTCCTCAACGGGTGTAGCAGAGCCGGACGGAATTTCACTCTCGTTCGCTCCCTGAGGGGCCGCGGTCTCAGACGCAGCTTCCGGACGCAGCTCGCCCAACGCTTCCCGCGCAGTCGAGAGATTCTCGTGCGCGTCATCGCGAAGCCCAAGCTGCTCGTTCAGAGAAGACAGCGAGTTCTGCAAAGTTTGTCGAGCCTCGGACTCCGCAGTGGTTGCTGCGCGCTCACGCTCTTCGGCAAGCTTGCTGGCTTGACGCAGCGTCGATTCCTCGTTCGCCGCTTGGGTACGCGTCCGCTGCAGCTCCTCGAGCGTCGCTCGCTTGCCCTCAGATTCCTTCCGCAGATACGTCTGACGGTCAAGGGAGTCCTTACGTGCATCACCGTTGGCCTGAACACGTGCGCCGCCGCCATTACTAGACCGGTAGGCGGAACGGGAGATTTCGTCCAGCTCCGACTGTGCGCGCTCAACATCGACCTGGGTCTCGTTGAGACGGTCGCGTGCCGCAGAAGCACCGCGGCGGGCCTGCTCAGCAAGCGATTGAGCATCGTGGAGATCAACCAGCGCTTGGTTGACTGACTCAGCGAGACCGCCGATCTCCAGATTGAGTCGATCGATCTCGGCCTCGCCTTGAGAGATCTCAGAGATAATCGAGGGCACGGGCGTGTCCTGAGCGACAGCGGTCGTCGACGAGCTGGCGATGGACAGGGTAACTGCGCATGCTGCGGCCGGGACGACGCTCCGGAAACGGAAACGAGTCCACGACGCCTGCGCGGAACGAACGGTGAATCCCACGGAGGTATTCCTCTCACCGCACAACCCACCGTGCAGCGGGCGGTCGCGCCGAACTTAGTCGGATAGCCACGCGCGGCACACTGGGCCAGACAGTCAAGTCTGACGTGCGGACGATTGAATGGTCACGGATGCGAACCCGCGGGAATGAGCGCGGCCCATCGGCGCTGCATGGCGTAACAAGAGAGAGCTCACGGGAGCGCCGGGACTTCTTCCTGGCGCTTCCGTCAACTCCAATCCTTGGCGTGCTTCCCCACATGCCCGAATCGAGTTTCCGTTTCCGGATCTGTTACGTATGCGTTTGATGTAACTGCGATCAGCCCACGAGCTGACATGGAAACCATAGGTCACTTAATTAGTCTGTTGCACAACCTTTACCAATTTTCACACTGATCAAGGCGAATCTCATGACTGTTACTTCTGCACACCCTGCGGTTTTAGCCGCGGAAACTATTTATGTGACGTCGGTCACGTTCGCGCCACAACCGTTAACACACGCCTCAAAAGAAAGAATTAGACACGCCGGGACGCTTTGCTAGACAAGCCAGATAACTTGACTAACGGTGCCCACTATCGTCGCTGTCGCACCACCGAGAAGAACGTCATGAGCACAACTACCGCCACGATGGCCGCCAGAACGAGAAAGACAACAACCCACGGAGGCGCGAACCCGTCGGCTTCAGCGGCGAATGCCTCCAGACCAACGGCGTAGTCGGGCTCGCCCACCATGGCCAATTGCCCGCTTTCAATCTCGGCGCGTGAAAGAGAATTACTCACTGCAGCCGCCGAATTGGGCGTGCGCACCACGACCGTGTCCAATCCAGTGACATTCTGGAGATCCTGCGCGATGTCCCGCAGGTCCCCCGGTCGCTCTGGTGTCGTCTCCAGCACCACGACGCCGATGTCGCCCACATCCGCCGCACCCGCCGCATCGATATTGCCCATTGCTCGGGTGAGATCCGCGGCCAGGGACTCGTTCACCGGATTGTCCGTGCCGAAAGCGACCCGTCCGTCACGCAGTTGGGCGGACAGCGCATCGAGGTCAGCTTCGGGGTGCGGCATGGTTGTCAAGGGTAGCGGTGGGAAACGTCGATAAGCGTGACGACGCGCAAATACCCAAACGGGGTAACTAAAAGGCTTACAGAACTTTCAAGTGTGCCTAGAATTACCCCTTATATCTGGTGTGTGCCTTACCATTGTCGGGTAGGGACCCGAATGGGTCACAACACCCAGAATTTCACAGTTCGACAACGAGAAACGGAGCTCACGTGTCTGAAAGCAAGAACTCTTTCAACGCCAAGAAGACTCTCGAGGTAGGCGGCAAGTCCTATGACTACTACGCCCTCGACGCAGTCGAAGGCATGGAGAAACTCCCCTACTCCCTGAAGGTGCTGGGTGAGAACCTGCTGCGCACCGAAGACGGCAAGAACGTCACCGAGGAGCACATCAACGCCATCGCCAACTGGGACCCGTCGGCAGAGCCGTCCATCGAGATCCAGTTCACCCCGGCCCGCGTCCTCATGCAGGACTTCACCGGTGTCCCTTGTGTCGTCGACCTCGCCACCATGCGTGAGGCCGTTTCTTCTCTCGGCGGCAACCCGGACCAGGTCAACCCGCTCAACCCGGCGGAAATGGTCATCGACCACTCCGTGATCATCGAGGCCTTCGGTTCCGAGAACGCCATCGACAAGAACGTCGAGATCGAGTACGAGCGCAACGAAGAGCGCTACCAGTTCCTGCGCTGGGGTGCAGAGAACTTCTCCAACTTCCGCGTCGTTCCCCCGGGGACCGGTATTGTCCACCAGGTCAACATCGAGTACCTCTCCCGCGTCGTCTTCGACAACGACGGCGTTGCCTACCCGGACACCTGCATCGGTACCGACTCCCACACCACCATGGAAAACGGACTGGGCATCCTCGGCTGGGGCGTTGGCGGCATCGAGGCTGAGGCAGCCATGCTGGGCCAGCCGGTGTCCATGCTCATCCCGCGCGTTGTCGGCTTCAAGCTCACCGGTGAGATCCCGGTTGGCGTGACCGCAACCGATGTCGTTCTGACCGTTACCGAGATGCTCCGCGAGCACGGCGTGGTCCAGAAGTTCGTTGAGTTCTACGGCAACGGTGTCAAGGAGATCCCGCTGGCTAACCGCGCGACCATCGGTAACATGTCGCCGGAGTTCGGCTCCACCTGTGCGATCTTCCCGATCGACGAGGAGACCATCAACTACCTCGAGCTCACCGGCCGCGACAAGGAGACCATCGACCGCGTCGAGGCGTACGCCAAGGCACAGGGCATGTGGCTCGAGCAGGACGCTCCGGAAGCAGAGTACTCCGAGTACCTCGAGCTGGACCTGTCCACCGTCAAGCCGTCCATCGCTGGCCCGAAGCGCCCGCAGGACCGCATCCTCCTGGAAGAGTCCAAGACCACCTTCCGCACCCAGCTGCCGGACTACAACACGGCAGGCGAGGGCCAGGCAGAGCCGGTGCGTGCAGAGAAGGTCGACACTGTCGAGTACAACCAGTCCTGGCCGGCCAACGGCGAGTCCGCCGCTGAGGGTGCAGAGGGCCGCGCTTCCAAGCCGGTCATCGTCGAGTCCCCGCAGGGCGGCGAGTACACCCTCGACCACGGCATGGTCGCTATTGCTGCGATCACCTCCTGCACCAACACCTCCAACCCGTCCGTCATGGTCGGTGCTGCCATGCTCGCCCGCAAGGCCGCCGAGAAGGGCCTGAAGGCTAAGCCGTGGGTCAAGACCATCATGGCTCCGGGCTCCCAGGTGGTCAACGGCTACTACGAGCGCGCCGACCTGTGGAAGGACCTCGAGGCTGTCGGCTTCTACCTCTCCGGCTTCGGCTGCGCTTCCTGCATCGGTAACTCCGGCCCGCTGCCGAACGAGATCTCCGAGGCCATCAACGAGTACGACCTGACCGCCACTGCCGTGCTGTCCGGTAACCGTAACTTCGAAGGCCGCATCTCCCCGGACGTGAAGATGAACTACCTCGCGTCCCCTCTGCTCGTCATCGCCTACGCGATCGCCGGCACCATGGACTTCGACTTCGAGTCCCAGCCGCTCGGCCAGGACGCTGACGGCAACGACATCTTCCTCAAGGACGTCTGGCCGTCCCCGGAGGAGATCGAGGGCGTCATCGCCGAGACCATCTCCCGCGAAATGTACGAGGCTGACTACGCCGACGTCTTCAAGGGCGACGAGCAGTGGCAGAACCTCGACGTTCCGGAGGGCAAGACCTTCGCTTGGGACGAGGACTCCACCTACATCCGCAAGGCACCGTACTTCGACGGCATGCCGGAGGAGCCCAACGATGTTGGCGACATCACCGGCGCACGAGTCCTGGCCAAGCTGGGCGACTCCGTGACCACCGACCACATCTCCCCCGCCTCGTCGATCAAGCCGGGCACCCCGGCTGCGAACTACCTGGACGACAACGGTGTGGAGCGCCACGACTACAACTCCTTCGGTTCCCGCCGTGGTAACCACGAGGTCATGGTTCGCGGCACCTTCGCCAACATCCGCCTGCGCAACCAGCTCGTTGAGGACGCCGGCGGCTACACCCTGGACTTCACCCAGGAAGGCAACCCGCAGGCGTTCATCTACGACGCTGCTCAGAACTACGCCGAGCAGGACATCCCGCTGGTTGTTCTGGCCGGTAAGGAGTACGGCACCGGTTCCTCCCGTGACTGGGCTGCCAAGGGCACCAACCTGCTGGGCGTGAAGGCTGTCATCACCGAGTCCTTCGAGCGCATCCACCGCTCCAACCTGATCGGTATGGGCGTGCTGCCGCTGCAGTTCCCGGAGGGCGAGTCCCACGAGTCCCTCGGCCTGGACGGCACGGAGACCTTCGACATCACCGGTATCACCGCCTTCAACGAGGGCGACACCATCCCGGAGACTGTCCACGTCACCGCCACCAAGGACGGCGGCGAGACCGTCGAGTTCGACGCGAAGGTCCGCGTTGACACCCCGGGTGAGGCTGAGTACTACCGCCACGGCGGCATTCTGCAGTACGTGCTGCGCCAGATGGTCAAGAGCTAACCGTCTGTAGCTGATTGGGGCCGGGGTTTCCCCGGCCCCTTTCGCATTTCTGCTTATCGGCGCCTTGGGATTCCTTCCCCCGGATGTGCGAGCCTTCACGCATGCGGTTTAGACTTACCCGCTATGCTTCTCTTCCTTTCCCTGCGCAACGGCCCTGTCGGCCCGGCGGTGTCCCACGCGGAATACCACGACACGCTCCGTGCCACTGGACTCACCACCGACGACGTAGAGCTGCGTACAATTAGCGACGAGCACGCCGAGCTAGGCAGCTTGAACGGCATTCAGGGGATTTTTGTGGGTGGCAGTTCGCTCAACATCACGAACGGCACCTACGACGCCTGGCAGCAACACGTGCACACCCTGCTCGGAGAGGTCGTCGAAGGCGACATCCCTGTCTTCTTCGTCTGCTACGGCCTGAGCTGGCTCACCCACCACCTCGGCGGGAACGTGACCCACTCGCACCCAGAGGCCTCGGGCCCGACGATCGTGAACCTGCTTTCCTCCGCCGACGAGGACCCTCTGCTGCGCGACCTACCGAAGTTGTTCACTGCTCTGACTGGCCACACCGAGAACGCCGAGCCGCACAGCACGCACCCAGAACTCACTCTGCTTGCCGACGGCCCCTCGTGCCCCGTTCAAATCGTCCGCTACCGCGACCGCGTGTGGGCCACCCAGTTCCACGCTGAAATGGACGCTGCGGCGATGAAGACCCGCATGGACTTCTACTACGACTACGGCTACTTCCCGCAAGAGGCCTACGACGACATCATCGCGGGACTACCCAGCGTGGATACGGAAACGGCGAACGAGATCGTGAAGCGCTTCGCGCAGTTCTGCCTCGCCGGGCAGGCAGCGAGTTAGACGGATTAGACGGAACTGACCGGCTCGGTGCCGTCTTCGAATTCGAAGGGGTTCGGCGACATCTCACCACGGTCGACGGCCTCCACGATGACCTGGGCGACGAGCTCACGCGACGTCTTGGAATCCGCGTTGCGCGCATCGGTCAACACCGTCACGCCCTTCGACGGCTCATCCGTGAGAAGAGTCGGCCCCAGGATCGTGTACGTGAGATCGGACGCGAGCAGTCGCTGATCCACGGCCTTCTTCGATTCCACGTACGCGTACCACGAGCCGCCGTCGTCCTCAGTGGTGGCCTCGGCGGCACCGGCGTAGGACACCATGATGAAGTGCGGTGTGTATTCGCCCAGTTCCTCCAGGGCGTCAATTGCTTTCATCGCTGCATCGCGGTCCACCGCGTACGTGCGCTCAGCGCTACCGCCGCCGGCACCCGCGGACCACACAACGGTGTCGAATGGAGTGATCAGGCGCGCCCATCCTTCCTCGTCCAGCGTGGTGAGGTCTTGAATGATGACGGTGGCGCCAGCGTCGATAAGTGACGGTGCGTGCTCTGGATTGCGCACGAGTGCTGCGACCTTGTGCCCCGACTCGGTCAGCAGCGGAACGGTGTGCTTGGACACGTTGCCGCCCGCGCCGAGAACGAGGACGAACTTGCTTGCTTTGTCTGCGCTTTCTTCAGTGCTCATGCACCCCACCGTAACCGTGAATGCTGGCTCCTGCCGATTTACCCGCGAGTCGTAGGATGGGGCGCATGTACGCAATCATCACCACCACTGGACCAGACCGCGTCGGCATCATTGCCGGCGTTGCGCAGGTAGCCGCGGAGCACGACCTCAACATCGTCGACGTCTCCCAGACCATCATGGACGACTTTTTCACTATGATCATGCGCGCGGAACTACCCGGCGAGGGGTTCGACCTCGCCGGACTCCAAGACACGATGGGTGAACTGGGCAAGAGTCTCGGCGTGGACATCCGCGTCCAGTCCGAGGCACTGTTCACCGTCATGAACGAGGTCTAAGCGGGCATGGCGAACCAGCTCAATTTCAAAGCCTCGAGCATCGTCGACGTGATCTCGATGATCGAGGACTACCGCCTCGACATCCGCACCGTGACCATGGGCATCTCGCTTATCGGATGCACCTGCGGCACGATGGAAGCAACTGCAGACGCAGTCTATGACCGCGTCACTCAACGCGCCTCCCGCCTCGTCGAGGTCTGCGAGGGCATCGAGCGCGAGTTGGGCATCCCGATCGTGAACAAGCGCGTGTCCGTCTCCCCCATTGCGCTCGTTGCCGCGGGTGTCGACGGCAACCCCGCTGACATTGCCCGTGCTCTCGACCGCGCCGCGAACGAACTCGGGGTGAACTTCATCGGCGGGTACTCCGCTCTCGTGGAGAAAGGCGCGACCAAGGCCGACGAGCGCCTCATCCGCTCCATCCCGGAGGCATTGTCGGAGACCAGCTTCGTGTGCGGATCGGTCAACGTCGCATCCTCCCGCGCCGGCATCAACATGGATGCCGTGAAGACCATGGGTGAGGTGGTCAAGGACGCCGCCGCCCGCACTGCGGAGGAATCCTCCATCGCCTGCGCGAAGCTCGTCGTCTTCGCCAACGCTGTCGGCGACAACCCGTTCATGGCCGGCGCCTTCCACGGCATCGAGGAGCCCGACACGGTCGTCTCCATCGGGGTGTCCGGCCCGGGTGTTGTCGACTACGCCATTACCCCGCTCGCGGGCGCCAGCCTGAACGAGGTCGCCGAGGAGATCAAGAAGGCTGCCTTCAAGATCACCCGCGCGGGCCAGCTCGTGGGCTCGCTCGCCGCAGAACGGCTCGGTGTGCCGTTCGGCATCGTTGACCTGTCGCTCGCCCCCACCGCGGAGGTTGGCGATTCCGTCGCGCACATCCTCGAGCACATGGGCCTGTCGCAAGTGGGCACGCACGGTACGACCGCCGCTCTGGCGCTACTCAACGATGCGGTGAAGAAGGGCGGCATGATGGCGTGCTCGCGCGTCGGTGGGCTTTCCGGTTCCTTCATCCCCGTTTCCGAAGATCAAGGGATGATCGACGCTGTGCGCTCGGGCTCAATCACGATGGACAAGCTGGAGGCAATGACGTCGATCTGCTCCGTCGGTTTCGACATGATCGCGATCCCGGGCGACACGTCTGCCGCAAGCATTGCCGGCATGATCGCTGACGAGGCCGCCATCGGCGTGATGAACCACAAGACGACCGCGGCCCGCCTGATCCCCGTCCCCGGCACTCAGCCTGGCGACGAGGTCAACTTCGGCGGGCTGTTGGGCTACGCCCCCGTCATCCCCGTCAACCAGGTGAGTTGCTCAGCATTTGTGGAACGGGGCGGTTTCATTCCTGCGCCGGTGCACGCATTCCGGAACTAACGCTTGACCCTCACGCGGCGTCATAGTTCAGACTGGTGCCATGAGGATCTCTGATGTCGCCCGCGCCGCCGGCTGCTCTGTGCGGGCGGTGCGCCACCTGCACGAAACTGGAGCGGTGCCCGAGCCACCGCGCACCGCAGGCAACTACCGCGACTACTCACTGCGCGATCTCGCGGCGGTCATCCGCGCCCGCGCGCTTATCGACGCTGGCGTCCCTACCTCCCACATCAACCACCCCGACGCCGTCGACCGTTCCTTGGAGCTCATCGACGCCCGTATTGAAGGGCTGACCCTGCAGCGCCAGCGCCTAGCCGCGCTGCAGGAGGCCCCGCTCGGGCTGCCGGACGACCTGAGGCACGGGATCGTCTCCTTGCTCGGCGACACCGATTATGCGCGCGGAGAGATCGAGACTTTCGACCTCATGGCGATGACAGGTGTGGCGACCCCTGACACGTGGGAGCAGCTGCGCGCCAATCTCGCCGACGACCAGTGCAGAAGCGCGACGCTGAAGTTTGCGGCGGCGTGGGGCGACGGCGACGTCGATAAGCTCAAAGCTCTTCTGCCGCGCACCGTCATGCGCGGGATCGCCGAAACCCTCATCCCCGGGGACTTGCCTATCGATCTGCGCGACACCGGCCTCGACGCACGGCAACGCGCTACCTTGAAGGAGCTGGCCGATGACTACGGCGCATAAGCTCCGGACACTCGCCGCAAAGCACCCCGCGGTGCGGGCGGGCCGCTACGAGCTAGGGCTTTACTGCGACCTGATCCGGTGGGCGCGCGGTCGCACGGACGTGTCCGAGGGGGCGAGGGCCCTGCCGCATCCGCCCGGCCGACTGCAAATGCTGGGCTTCCTCACTGCTGTGCTGCTTATCGAGCTCGTTGCCGTGCACCTACTTCTTCCCAGCGGCACTGTGCGGCTTATAGCTTTGCTGCTGTCGTTGTGGGGCATTGTGTTCGTGTGGGGTCTCGTCGCAAGCGAACGCGTGCGCCCCTCTTACATCGACGACCAACAGCTTGTACTGCGGCGAGGGCGGAAGGTGTTCGCTACGGTCCCCCTAGCGCTTGTAAGCAAGTGGAACGCGAGCCGAAGCTACGAAACAGACGTCACCGCCCACGATGGGCAGCTCACCATCGGCGGGTCAGCCGGCACGGACACCCAGATCATTCTGCTTGAAACGGTGCCCGCCGCCGAGGACACCTACCCATGGCAGAAAAAACGGACGCAGCCAGTGCGCCGCGTCCGTTTCTATGCAGGTGGTGAGTTCTAGTACTTCTTGCCCACGATGAAGTAGCTCAGCCAACCAATGGTGTTGACAGCGCCAATGACAGACGTCCACAGCCACTTCGGGCCGCGGAGCTTCTTCGAGTCAGTGCGGGCGAGGTCCCACAGAGCGATGCCCTTCGCGGCGGTGTCGATCGCGCCGATCACGCCGGCGGCTGTCTTCTCCTCTTTGCTCAGGGCGTTCCACGCTTCACGGAGTGATTGAATCGGGTTCATGGCAGCGATCTTACACGCGCAGGCCGATTTCCCGCCGAAACTTGCCGGGGGCTAGATTTATCACGGTGAGCACTTTCCGCCCGTTCCTGTTGTTGAGCACCCGCCCCGAAGATGAGGCCGCGGCCGAGGAGCTGGAAAGCTTCTCCAACGCAATGCAAGTAGATAAAAGCGCGATCGAACAACGGCGCCTCGAGCGCTCCGAACTAGGCCGCGTCGACCTCGAGGAGTATTCGGGCGTGCTGCTGGGCGGCAGCCCGTTCAATAACCTGGAACTACGTAAGTCCCCCTTGCAGCTGCGTGTCGAGCGCGAGATCGGCACTCTCATCGCCGAATGCATCGAACGGGACTTCCCTGTTCTGGGAGCGTGCTACGGTATCGGGGCGATCGGGACGGTCATCGGAGCGACGCTGTCGGACGAGCACGCCGAGGAGGCGGGCCCTGTGACGGTGCGCCGCGTCGAATCCGACGACGTCGTTTTGGGGGCCACCCCCGCGACATTCGACACGCTTGTCGGGCACAAAGAGGCGCTCGCCGCACTCCCCGAGGATCCACGCGTGACCGTCCTCGTCACTGGTGAAGCATGCCCAACCCAAATGTTCCGGGTCGGCCAGAATGTCTACGCCACGCAATTCCACCCAGAGCTCACGGCCGAGGCGCTGGAATTCCGCCTGCGCCTGTACGCGCACCTGGGCTACACATCGCTTGAGACATTCGAGACCCAGATCGCCCGCTCCTACGACTACGACTACTCCGCCAACAACCAGATTCTGGCCAATTTCGCTCGGCGTTACTGGCGTTAGCGAGTTAGGCTTCTGGGTTTCGCTTCACGGAATCGAAAAGTTCGTTCCGTTTCGGCGTGGCGGTGCCCTCCGCGGCTCCGATCACAGAGATCGTGCCGTCAGTTTCCAAGATGACCGCCGCCACATCGTCCATGCTCGACGAACCGCTGCCGCGCACTGCTTGCAGCACTTCGCGCCTAGTCACCCGCTCGTTCTTCATTGTCTTTTCGTTGAATTCGCCGGAGTAGAAGAGCAACGCTGGATCGGACTTCACCAACTTCTCGAAGGACTCAGAGCCCAAGGCCAGTTTAGAAATGAGGTATTGCCCGCCCAGAAGCACGACAATCGCGGTGACGGCCTGAGCCAACTTCACGTCGTTGCTGGTCAGGGTCGACGCGAAAATAGATCCGATGGCGATGGTGATCACGAAATCGAAGATGTTGAACTTCGACAGTGACCGCTTCCCACTGATGCGCAGCATCGCGATCAATGCAATGTAAATCAGCACACCCTTGGCTGCGGTGACACCAATGGTGGACCAGTCGTTGTAAAAGATATTCTCCATTAGGCCAGCTCCACGATCTCCATGTACTCGTCGCTCCACAAGTCCTCGTCACCTTCGGGCATGATGATGACACGCTCTGGTTCGAGGGCTTTAACGGCACCGGGATCGTGCGTGACCAGCACGACGGCACCGGTGTAAGTCTTCAAGGCGTCGAGAACCTGTTCGCGGGATTGGGGGTCGAGGTTGTTGGTGGGTTCGTCGAGAAGCAATACGTTGGCACGGGAGGAGACGAGCGTGGCGAGCGACAGGCGCGTCTTCTCGCCGCCAGAGAGCGTGCCGGCCGGCTGGTCGAGCTTGTCGCCGGAGAACATGAACGCACCGAGGAGGCCGCGCAGATCCTGCTGGCCGGCGTCGGGGCAGGCCGCGATGGTGTTTTCCCAGACGGACTTGTCGCCGTCGATCGTGTCGTGCTCCTGAGCGAAATAACCGATCTTCAGGCCGTTGCCTGTCACAAGGCCGCCCCCGCCGTCGGTGCGCTCCACACCGGCGAGCAGTTTGAGCAGCGTCGTCTTGCCGGCACCGTTGGTGCCCAGCACGACCACGCGCGACCCCTTGTCAATGGCCAGGTCCACGCCCGCGAAGACTTCGAGCGAGCCGTACATCTTCGTCAGGCCTCTGCCAAACAGCGGAGTCTTACCGCAGGGGGCAGGCTCCGGGAAGCTGATGGAGGCGACCTTGTCGGCGACTCGGACGTCGTCAAGCTCGTTCATCATGCGGTCGGCACGCGCGAGCATCTGCTTCGCAGCTGCGGCCTTCGTCGCCTTCGCACCCAGCTTGGCGGCTTGCTTCTGCAGCGCAGATGCCTTTTTCTCCGCGTTGGCGCGCTCCCGGCGGCGGCGGGCCTCGTCCTCGGCGCGGGCGTCTTTGTACTTGGAGAAGCCCATGTTGTACACGTCGGCCTCACCGCGGACAGCGTCGAGGAACCACACCTTGTTGCACACTTGGTCGAGCAGCTCGACATCGTGGGAGATCATGATCAACCCGCCCTCGTGCTTGGACAGAAAGTCACGTAGCCAGGTGATGGAATCGGCGTCGAGGTGGTTGGTCGGCTCGTCGAGAAGCAACGTCGTCGTGGACTTGCCTGCGCCGTCGTTAGCGGCAAAGAGGATTTGTGCGAGCTCGACGCGGCGGCGCTGACCGCCCGAAAGCGTCTTGAGCGGCTGGTCGAGAATGCGCGACGGGAGGCCGAGGTTGTCGCAGATCTGCGCCGCCTCCGCGTCGGCTTCGTATCCGCCAAGGGCCTGATAGCGCTCCTCGAGGCGCGAGTACTTCGAAATCGCAGTGTCGCGCTTGGCGCCGTCCTCGACCTCCATGATTTCCTGCTGGCGCTCCATGGAGGCGCGGATCCGGTCGAGCCCGCGGGCCGAGAGCACGCGATCACGCGCAGTCTGTTCAATGTTGCCCTCGCGGGAGTCCTGCGGGAGGTACCCGATCTCCCCGGAGCGCGTCACCGTGCCGCCGTAGGGCTCGGTCTCCCCCGACAGGATGCGCATCGTCGTGGTTTTACCCGCGCCGTTGCGCCCGACCAAGCCGATCCGGTCGCCGGCTTGCACACGCAGGTGCTGGCCAGGGGCGTTCAGCAGGGTACGCGCGCCGACGCGGACTTCAAGGTCGTTGGTGACAATCACAAGGGGTCACTCTACCCCCGCGGTCAAATCACCTAGACGGCGAACCCGAGGGCACGCAGCTGCTCGCGGCCGTCCTCGGTGATCATGTGCGGGCCCCACGGCGGCATCCATACCCAGTGCAGAGCGATGGCATCGACGGTGCCAGAGCCGACAGCGGCAGCTTCGACCTGCTCTTCAATCACATCAGTGAGAGGGCACGCCGGCGAGGTCAGCGTCATGCTGATCACAGCTGTCTTCTTTCCGCCCTCTTCCTCGATCCACAGGTCGTAGACGAGACCCAAGTCGACGACGTTGATGCCCAGCTCGGGGTCAATCACGTCGTGCATGTACTCAGCGACGTCAGCGGCAATCTGAATCTGCTCTTCGGTCTGCTCGGGTCGCTCACCGGGCCCGTCGAAGCTGGAGGATCCGTCCTTCTCCTGATCCTCCTGGGCCTCTTGCGCCGCCTGAGCGGTCTCCATGTCGGTCGGGGCGAGCTCGCCGTTCTCGTCGACAGCGTTGTTGAACGTGTTGTCGGTGGGGTTGGTCATGTCTACTCCTTCTCGTTCAGCGCATCGCTCGTGGCGGCCTGGAAAGCCTTCCAGCCGAGCAGGGCGCACTTCACGCGTGCGGGGAACTTTGCTACACCGGCAAAGGCAATGCCGTCGCCGATCATTCCTGGGTCGCCTTCTTCCTCGCCCTTGGAGGTGATCATCAGCTCGAAGGCGTCGAGCTTCTTCATCGCCTCCGCCACGGGAAGACCGATGACCTCCTCCGTGAGCACGCTTGTCGACGCCTGCGAGATCGAGCACCCGACCGCATCATAGGAGATGTCCTCAACGGTGTTCCCGTCCTCAGACAGCTGCACGCGCAGGGTCAGCTCATCGCCGCAGGAAGGGTTGACGTGGTGCACCTCAGCGTCGAAGGGGTCGCGCAAGCCGGCGTTCTGCGGGTTCTTGTAGTGGTCGAGGATGACCTCTTGATACATCGCTTCTAAGTTCATAGTGCTCCCTAGAACGCCGTGGCTAGCCGAAGAATTCCTTGGCGTGACCGATGGCGCTGACAAGCGCGTCGATCTCGTCGGTGGTGTTGTACAGGTAGAAGCTCGCGCGTGCCGTGGACTGGGCGTTCAGGCCGCGGTGAGCGGGCCACGCACAGTGGTGCCCCACACGGATGCACACGCCACGGGAATCAAGGACTTGGCCCATGTCGTGCGGGTGAATCCCGTCAACAGTGAAGGACACCGCTCCCCCGCGCATCTCCGGCGTTGCCGGGCCGGCGAGACGCAGCCCGTCGATCTCCTGCATGCGCTCGAGTGCGTAGGCGGTGAGCATGTGCTCGTGAGCCTGGATGTTCTCCATGCCGACTTCGTTCAGAAAATCGACAGCTGCGCCAAGCCCAACAACCTGACTGGTCATCTGCGTGCCAGCCTCGAAGCGCTGCGGAGCAGGCGCAAAGGTCGATCCCTCCATGCGCACGACCTCGATCATCGAGCCACCGGTGAGGAACGGCGGAAGCTGATTCAGCAGCTCCCCCTTGCCGTAGACGACACCGATGCCGGACGGGCCGCACATCTTGTGGCCGGAAAAGGCCGCGAAGTCGACATCGAGGGCGTGGAAATCCACCGGCTGGTGCGGCACGGACTGGCACGCGTCGAGCACGGTGAGCGCTCCCACGTCCTTTGCGCGGCGCACAATTTCGGCGACATCCGGAATTGCGCCAGTCACGTTGGACTGGTGGGTGAACGCCACAACCTTGACGGTCTCGTCGAGCTCGAGAGAATCGAGGTCGATGCGGCCGTCGTCGGTCAGCGTGTACCACTTCAACGTCGCACCAGTGCGGCGCGCAAGCTCCTGCCACGGCACCAGATTGGCGTGGTGCTCCAGCTCCGTGATGACGATCGTGTCGTCGGAGGTGATTTGAAGGTCACCGGCTCGATTGTCGCCAAGCGTGAAGGCGACAAGGTTGAGCGCTTCCGTCGCGTTCTTCGTGAACGCGATCTCGTGGCCTTCCGCACCAACGAACGCGGCGATCTTCTCGCGCGCGGACTCGTAAGCGTCGGTGGCCTCCTCTGCGAGCTGGTAGGCACCGCGGTGCACCGGGGCGAAGGTGTTCAGTACGAACTCTTCCTCTGCGCGCCAGACGCGCCCAGGCCGCTGGGAGGTCGCACCGGAGTCCAAATAGACCAACGGCACGTCGTCGCGAACCGTGCGGTGCAGAATCGGAAACTCGGCGCGCACCGCAGCCACGTCGAGCGTGCCGTCGGGGTTAAGAAACGTCATTTAGACGAACGCCTCGTATCCCTCGGACTCGAGCTTCTCAGCCAGCTCAAAGCCGCCGGAGTGCTTGATCACGCCGTCCGCGAAGATGTGGACGTGGTCCGGGCGCACGTAGTTGAGGATGCGCTGGTAGTGGGTGATCATCAGGATGCCGCCGTCGGTCTCCTGCTGGTAGCGGTTGATGCCCTCAGAGACAATGCGTAGCGCGTCGACGTCGAGGCCGGAGTCGGTCTCGTCCATCACGGCGAACTTCGGCTTCATCAGGGCGAGCTGCATGACCTCGTGGCGCTTCTTCTCACCACCGGAGAAGCCTTCGTTCACGGCACGCTCGGAGAACGACGGGTCGATCTTCAGGTCGTCGCGGGCCTGGTTGAGCTCCTGAACCCACTCGCGCAGCTTCGGTGCCTCGCCGCGCACGGCGGTGACGGCGGAGCGCATGAAGTTCGAGGAGGACACGCCCGGAACCTCGACCGGGTACTGCATGGCCAGGAAGAGGCCGGCGCGTGCGCGCTCGTCGACTTCCATGTCGAGGATATTCTCGCCATCGAGAAGCACCTCACCGTCAGTCACCTCGTAGGACGGGTGGCCGGACAAGGTGTAGGCCAGGGTGGACTTGCCGGAGCCGTTCGGGCCCATGATGGCGTGGGTCTCACCGGAGTTGATGGTCAGGTTGACGCCCTTGAGGATCGGGGTCGGCTCCTGCCCCTCCTCGAGCGGGAGGACCGAAGCGTGAAGGTTCTTGATTTCAAGCGTGGACATAGTGCTCTTTCTAGATTGGAAGGGTCAGGGTTTACAGTTCGACGTTCTCGAGCTCGCCGGAGACGCGGTTAATCAGCTCTTCGCGCACATTCTCAACCGGGATGCGGTTGAGAACCTCGTTGAAGAAGCCGCGGACAATGAGGCGGCGTGCCTCGCCGTCGGGGATACCGCGGGACTTGAGGTAGAACAACTGCTCCTCGTCGAATCGGCCAACGGTGGCGGCGTGGCCTGCGCCCGGGATGTCACCGGTCTCGATCTCGAGGTTCGGGATCGCGTCAGCGCGTGCGCCGTCAGTCAAAACGATGTTGCGGTTGGCCTCGTAGGTCTCCGTGCCGGAAGCGTTGGAGCGGATGAGCACGTCGCCGACCCAACAGGTGCGGGCATCGGGAAGCTTGGAGTCCTTGTCGCCCTGCAGTGCACCCTTGTACAGCACGTTGGAGCGGCAGTACGGGTGGTTGTGGTCCACCAGCAGCCGGTTTTCGATGTACTGCCCATCGTCGGCGTAGTAGACACCGGTCAGCTCGACGTCACCGCCGGAGCCTGCGTACTTCACGCGCGGGGTGTTGCGGACCAGCTCACCGCCGAAGGTGGCTACGGTGTGGCGCAGCACGGCGTCGCGGCCGCAGACGATGCTTTGCGCACCGACGTGAACGGCGTCGTTGTTCCACTGCTCGTCGACCACGACGTTGACCTGCGCGTTGTCACCGATGACGAAGTTGACGTTGTCGGCGTGGGTGCCGGAGCCTTCGTACTGCACCAGGATGGTAGCGGTCGCGCTCTGGCCCACCTCGATGTGGAGGCCGGAGAAGGTGGTCACGCCCAGACCTGCACCGGTGGTGGTGATGACCACTGGCTCGGTCAGCTCGGCGTTCGCCGGGACGGAAACAATCGTCGCGTGCGGCATGGAGGTCCATGCCTGAGCAGCGATGCGGTCGACCGGGGCGGACGTGGTCTTGAGTCGCTCGTCGTCAGGCGACACCTGCTCCACGGTGACCTCGGCCGGGCCGGACACGTTGACCTGCGCCTCACCCTGGTCCGGGAAGGTGCCGTTGTGCAGCCCACGCAGGCGGCGCAGGGACACGAAACGCCAGATTTCGTCGCGGCCCTGCGGAACCTCGAAGTCGTTGACCTCGTAGGAGGCGAACAGGTCACCCTTGTTGTCGTGGAACGTGGCGTTGCCGACGCGTTCCTTCTTGGTAACGGTCTCGGTCAATTAACCCACCGATCCTTCCATCTGCAGTTCAATGAGGCGGTTGAGCTCGAGCGCGTACTCCATCGGGAGCTCCTTGGCGATCGGCTCGATGAAGCCGCGGACGATCATCGCCATCGCGTCTTCCTCGGAGATGCCGCGCGACATTAGGTAGAACAGCTGCTCTTCGCTGACCTTGGACACCTTGGCCTCGTGGCCCAGGGTGACGTGGTCGTTGCGGATGTCGTTGTACGGGTAGGTGTCGGTGCGCGAGATGTTGTCCACCAGCAGTGCGTCGCACTCGATGTTGGAGGTGGAGTTCTTCGCGTTGGCGTTGATCTGCACCAGGCCGCGGTAGGCCGCGCGGCCGCCGTTGCGGGAGACGGACTTGGACACGATGTTGGAGGACGTATTCGGCGCCATGTGGACGACCTTGGCACCGGTGTCCTGGGTCTGGCCTTCGCCACAGAACTGCGCGGAGAGGACTTCGCCGCGGGCGTTCGGGCCGGTCATCCAGACAGCCGGGTACTTCATGTTCACCTTGGAGCCGATGTTGCCGTCGACCCACTCCATCGTGGCACCTTCTTCGGCGCGGGCACGCTGGGTGACCAGGTTGTAGACGTTGGTGGACCAGTTCTGGATCGTGGTGTAGCGGCAGCGCGCGTTCTTCTTCACGATGATCTCCACCACGGCCGCGTGCAGCGAGTCGGACTGGTAGATCGGAGCGGTGCAGCCCTCGACGTAGTGGACGTACGCGTCCTCGTCGACGACGATGAGCGTGCGCTCAAACTGACCCATGTTCTCGGTGTTGATGCGGAAGTATGCCTGCAGCGGGATCTCCACGTGCACACCCTTGGGCACGTAGATGAAGGAACCGCCGGACCACACAGCAGCGTTCAGCGCGGAGAACTTGTTGTCGCCAGCCGGGACGACGGAGCCAAAGTACTCCTTGAACAGCTCCGGGTATTCGCGCAGACCGGTGTCGGTGTCAACGAAGATGACGCCCTGCTCCTCCAAGTCCTCGCGGATCTTGTGGTAGACGACCTCGGACTCGTACTGCGCAGCGACACCTGCGACGAGGCGCTGCTTCTCAGCCTCCGGGATGCCCAGCTTGTCGTAGGTGTTCTTGATGTCCTCCGGCAGGTCCTCCCAGCTGGTGGCCTGCTTCTCGGTGGAGCGGACGAAGTACTTGATCTGGTCGAAATCAATGCCGGACAGATCCGGGCCCCACGACGGCAGCGGCTTCTTGTTGTAGATGTCCAGTGCCTTCAAGCGCTGCTCGAGCATCCACTCCGGCTCATTCTTGGCTGCGGAGATGTCGCGCACGACCTGCTCGTCGAGGCCGCGGCGGGCAGCCGCACCAGCCTCGTCAGAGTCGTGCCACCCGTAGTTGTACGGGCCCATCGACTCAATAATCTCATCGTCATTCATCGGCTTTTCCAGGCCGGGTGCGGGAGTCGTACTAGTCATCGTCTCCGCTCCTTTCCTTGTGGGTTCCTCCAGCTTGGGCATTGCTTGCAGTGCCGTCAGCGCGGCTGATGTGGGCTGTGCAGACACCGTCCCCGTTAGCGATGAGCGCCAGCGGGGACACAGCGGCTCCAACGAGCTCCGCGATCAGCTCGTGCTCGGCTTCACATATCTCCGGGTATTCGGCGGCGACCGCATGAATGGGACAGTGACGCTGGCACAGTTGCAGAGACGAGCCTACGTTGTCCGCGTTCGCGGCGTAGCCATGGGCTGCGAAAGCGGCTGCAACATCACGCGTTCGCTTATCGACGTCCCCTTCACCAGCGACATCACCCAGCACCTTCTCCGCGCGTTTCCGGGCGAGATTCTTCACCGCGTCACGCCCGCCGAGGGCTTCCACTTCAGCGAACGCCGCCAGTGCGAGCTCATCGTAACCGTGTCCGTTGCGTTCACGACCGTCCCGGGTGAGCTGGTAATACTTCGCCGGACGGCCGCGGGTGGCAGGGCCAGTTGTGTCAGCCTCGGCGAGTTCCGCCAGACCTTCTGCAAGCAGTTTGTCTAGGTGCCTGCGCACGCCGGCGGGCGTGATGCCCACCTTCTCAGCCAGTTCGGCGACGGTCACAGGCCGCGACGTGAGCATCGCGGACATGATCAGGCGGCGCGTCTCGCCGTCAGTGGAACGGGTGACTGCCATTGCCGTCTCCTTTCCGTGAACTCACAACACCTTTAGACATCACTAGTGTGCCTTAAATCGATCACGCTCGGCAACGGGGGTCGGGTGTCGGAGCCGTTTTGTACACTGACCGGTGTGAAAATCCGTCCCGCTCCTGCCAAGCAACCGCTTGCCCGTTTCACGGGCGAGCTACCCCGCTTGGGCCGGCCGGGTTCGCGCTCTGCCGAACTACACGCGGCCGAACTACACGCGGGAATGATCGAAGGCACTCCCTCCGTCCAGCCTAGCGTGTGGGAGCGTAACCGCTTCGAAGTCCTGCGCGTGCTCGGCGTCATCGGCACTTTACTCATGGGCCTCGGAGGCTTAGGCGGCGGAGCGCTACCCGTGGTCAACAACGCCTACGGTTCTTTCCCTTTCGGCGCGTTGATGGGGCGGATGATGGTGGCATCATCAAGCATTGTGCTGCTGGGCGTCGCCCTCGTTGTTCTGGCGTGGTTGCTCATGGGCACCTTCGTCGGCGCTGCCGGCGGACCGTCGCGTGTCGGGGTGCCGGTGCTGCTGCGCACATTCGCGGTCTGGGTGGCGCCCCTGGTGTTCACCGCTCCCCTGTTCACGCAGGACATCTATTCCTATCTCGCGCAGGGGTCGATCGTCGCACAGGGCATGGACCCCTATTCCGCAGGGCCTGTGGAGCTGCTCGGGCGAGAGAACCCGCTGGCGCGTTCCGTGCCGTTCATTTGGGCCGAATCGCCCAGCCCCTACGGACCGGTGGCGCTGGGGATCTCGGCGGGAATCTCCATCCTCACGGGCGACTCGGTGTTCTGGGGTGTCGTGTGTCACCGGCTGGTGTCACTAGCGGGTGTTGCGGCCGCAGCGTGGGGCGTCGTGGCGCTTGCTCGCCGCTGCAACGTTTCCGGTGCGGTGGCGGTGTGGATGGGCGTGCTCAACCCTTTGGTGATTCTCCACTTGGTCGGCGGGATCCATAATGAGGCCGTGATGATGGGCATCCTGCTCATCGGTCTGGAACTAGGTCTGCGCGGCATTGACGCGCTCAATGCTGGCCTGGTGAAACGTCGGGGCGTCGTGTTGCTGGTCGTTTCGGGTGCGTTGATCACGTGCGCCGGCATGGTGAAAGTGCCCGGCTTCCTCGCGCTCGGCTTCGTCGGCATGTCGCTCGCGCGCCGGTGGGGTGGCTGGACCGGCATCGCCAAAGCCGCTGCAGTGCAGACGCTCATCATGGTGACCACGATCGCCGCTGTCACCGTGGCCACTCGCATCGGGCTGGGTTGGGTGACGGGCCAGGGCGGTGCCGCGTCAATACGCAGCTGGCTCTCACTGACCACCGACATCGGCGTGATCTCCGCATTCTTCGCCCAGCTACTGGGCTTGGGCGACCATTCTGAAGCGACACTCGCCATTGCTCGCACCGTGGGGTTGGTGGTCGCAGTCGCGTTCTGCGTGCGCATGCTGTGGGCGACGTTCAAGGGCACGATTCACCCCGTTGGGGGGTTAGGCGTGGCCACGCTCGTCCTCGTGCTTCTTTTCCCTGTTGTTCATCCCTGGTACCCGCTGTGGGGCATCATGCCGCTTGCCGCCTGGGCCAACCGCAGGTTCTTCCGGGTGGCTGTAGCTGGGTATTCGGCGGTTTTCAGTTTCCTCGTACTGCCGCGGGGGCTCGCCCTCCCAGCGGGGACCGTAGTGACTATCTACTCATTGCTCATCGTTTCGGCGCTGATTCTCGCGCTGATGGCGTGTGGGTGGTTAAAGGCCCGGGGCAGCAAAGTCTTACACTGACGGCAATGAGTACAGATGAGGTTGCCCTGCGTGTGAGCAACGTGGTGAAGACTTTCGGCAGCACCACTGCTGTCAATGGAATGTCCTTTGCTGCTCGCCGCGGCGAAGTGCTCGCCTTGCTCGGCCCGAACGGCGCTGGCAAGACCACCACGATTGAGATGTGTGAAGGATTCACCACCCCTACTTCCGGCTCGATCGACGTATTGGGGATGGACCCGCAAACAGAGCCAGAAAAGGTGCGCGAGCGCATCGGCATCATGCTCCAAGGCGGCGGTTCCTACTCCGGCATTCGCGTCAAGGAGATGCTCAATCTCACCGCCTCCTACAACGCAGATCCACTCGATCCCGAATGGCTCATGGACGTCCTCGGCCTGCGGTCAGTGGCATCGACGACGTACCGGCGGCTCTCGGGCGGCCAGCAGCAACGCCTATCGCTTGCGCTGGCGCTCATCGGGCGCCCTGAGCTCGTTTTTCTCGACGAGCCGACCGCCGGCATGGATGCCCAGTCACGGCGCACCGTGTGGCAGCTCATCAGCGCTTTGCGCCGCGACGGCGTGACCATCATCCTCACCACACACCTCATGGACGAGGCAGAAGAGTTGGCCGACAACGTGGTGATCGTCGACCAAGGCGCGGTCATCGCAGAAGGCAGCCCTACCGAACTCATTGCCGAAGGCGCTTCTGAAACGCTCGAAGTGCGCACTGTTGGCAGCCTCGACGTGGCTGCTCTCCCCGACCTGCAAGAGGTGGAGCCAGGGTTGTACCAGCTCATTGCCGCACCCACGCCAAAGATCATCGCCGCCGTAGCGAGTGAAGCCGCACGGCAGGGAGTACTGATCAGCTCCATGGGCACACGCCGCCGCAGTTTGGAGGACGTCTTCCTGGATCTCACGGGAAGAGAGTTGAGGGCCTGACACCATGACCACTACCGATTTCCCACCCGGCACCTTCACCCCGGCTCCGCAGCGGGCGAGCGCCGCGGCGATGGCGGCAGCGCAAGGCCGCATCGAGTCGAAGCTCATGCTCCGCCACGGAGAGCAACTGCTGCTCAACCTCATCGTGCCGGCAGCCATCCTCATCGGTGCCGTGTTCGTGCCCGTCTTAGGCGACAATGTCACCCTCAATGAGCTTGTCCCCATGGTCTTCTCCATCGCCGCGGCCGGTGCCGGGTTCACCGGACAAGCCATCGCGTTGGCGTTTGACCGCCGCTACGGGGCACTCAAACGCACAGGCGCATCAGGCGTGCCAGCGTGGACAATCATCGCCGGGAAGGTCATCGGCGTGCTGTCTACCGTGGTGGTGCAGATTCTCGTGCTCGGCGCAATCGCGCTGTTCTTAGGATGGCGGGTTTCCGTCGGCGGAGCGTTGCTGGGGTTGCTTACTCTGCTCATCGGTGTCACTGCGTTCACGGCGTTGGGGTTGCTGTTGGGGGGCACGCAGTCGTCGGAAAGCGTGCTTGCCAGCGCGAACCTGATCTGGTTGCTACTGCTCGCCGTACTGGGGTGGGTCGTCTACGCCGGTCTCCTCGGCTCGCCTGGGGTGTGGGACGTGGTGCCCACCGTGGCGCTCGCGAGCGCGATGACCGGCGCGTTGAACGGCACTATCTACCTCACCGCGTGGATGTCGCTGTCCGCTTGGACAATTTTGGCGGTTTTGGGAACTATCCGGTGGTTCCGTTTCGACGGATAAAGAGCGGGCCAGATTAGACATTGGCGCCGCGAAAAGTAGATGATCAAAGCAGCACTGGTACCGCAAAGGAGAAGGGCCCGACGTGAGCACGACAACCCAGGACGACAATCGGACATTCCGTGAGAAGATCCGCGACGTGCCGTCGGTCAAGACTCAGCGCATCTTCGCGCTCATCATGCTCATCGCGCAGGGCGGGATCACCTTCACCGGCTCACTCGTGCGCGTCACCGGTTCCGGGCTGGGCTGCAACACATGGCCGCTGTGCCACGAGGGATCACTGTTCCCGGTGCCGGGCGCGGCGCCGTGGGTGCAGCAGGTCATCGAGTTCGGCAACCGCACCCTGACATTCGTGGTGGTCGCGACGACGATCCTCGTGTTCTGGGCTGTCATGAAGGCTGGTCGACGCAACTCGATCATTGTGCTGTCAGTGCTTTCCGGTCTTGGCGTTGTCCTGCAGGCCGTCATCGGCGGCATCTCGGTATTGCTGGACCTGCAGTGGTGGTCTGTAGCCATTCACTTCCTGCCGTCGATGCTGCTCGTCTGGATCGCTGCTGTTCTCTACATGCGCATTAAAGAGCCTGACGATGTCGCACCCACCGAGCGCTTCTCCCCCGCTACCCGTTCTCTGGTCGTCGTCGCAGCGGTCGCGCTGTGCCTCGTTTTGGTGACCGGCACGATGGTCACCGGTTCCGGCCCGCACTCCGGCGATTCCGGTGTGGGAATGGAAGGTCGCCTGGCTATCGACACGCAGCTGCTCGCGTACGCGCACGCGGCGT
Organism: Corynebacterium sp. CCUG 71335; assembly: GCF_024454075.1. Classification (NCBI taxonomy): domain Bacteria; kingdom Bacillati; phylum Actinomycetota; class Actinomycetes; order Mycobacteriales; family Corynebacteriaceae; genus Corynebacterium; species Corynebacterium sp. CCUG 71335. The sequence continues at coordinate 101,627 of NZ_JAGPYY010000004.1, read as the reverse complement.
GCATGTACATCTACCTTGTGTTCACCCTCATCGCTGTCTACATGCTGCGCCGTCAGAACGCCCCGAAGGACGCGTTCAACACCGCGTTGGTGCTCGTGGCCATGATCGTCGTGCAGTGGGCCATCGGTGTGGGCCAGTTCTACCTGGGTGTGCCGCGCTGGACGGTGCCCATGCACATCATCATGTCCTCTGTGGTGGTGGCCTACAGCGCGTTCCTGTACAGCCACGGCAGCCGCCGGCTTCCCCTCCTTGAGCCGCACCAGCACAACACGCTCGCGAACCGGGATGCCCTCGACTCCAGCAGCAACCCCAGCGACCCTAGCGACCCCAGCGACCCAAGCACCGCTGCCGCCGTCTAAAACGGGGTGAACCGGCCCCGCAGCGCCGGGCGGCACGTAGCCTGGAGCCATGAAGGCTATCCAGATCACCCAGCACGGCGGCCCCGACGTCCTCACCGTCGTCGAGACAGCGGACCCCACACCACAGGACCATCAGGTTCTCGTGGAGGTGCTCTACGCGGGTGTCAACTACATTGACACCTATTTCCGCGAGGGCATCTACCACAGCGAGCTGCCCTTCATTCCGGGCAAGGAAGGCTGCGGCCGCGTCATCCACGACCCGCGCGGTGAGATCGCCGACGGCACTGTTGTCGCCTGGGCCTCCGCCGAAGGGTCCTACGCGGAAAAGGTCTGCGTGGACCGCGCCCGCCTCGTCGCCGTACCGGACTCGATTTCACCCGAGGTTGCCGCTTCGATGCTGCTGCAGGGCATGACCGCCCACTACCTGCTCTACGGGGTGCGGGACACTCAGCAAGGCGATTCCATGCTGGTCACTGCTGGGGCGGGCGGCGTGGGTCTGTTGCTCACCCAGCTCGCCCACGCCCAGGGCGCGACGGTCTATTCCGTGGTGTCTACCGATGAGAAAGAAGAACTCGCCTACGCCGCCGGGGCGACCGAGGTGTTCCGTTACAGCGAGGGCTTGGCGGAAACCGTGCGGCGGCGAAACGCTGGCCGTGGGGTCGACGTGGTGTATGACGGCGTGGGCAAAGACACCTTCCAGGAATCGCTCGAGGCGGTCCGCCCACGCGGCTTGGTCTGCCTTTTCGGCGCCGCGTCAGGCCCGGTGGAGCCGTTTGACCCGCAGCTATTGAACAAGCACGGCTCGATCTTCCTCACCCGTCCGTCGCTTGGCGCGTACACCGCGACCGACGACGAGTTCCGGATGCGCGCGCAAGCCGTCGTGCGCGCGGTTGAGGAGGGAGCGCTCAACATCCGCGTCCACGAGCCCTACGCGCTTGACGACGCTTCCCGCGCCCACCACGACCTTCAATCCCGCAGCACGACCGGCTCCGTCGTGTTGAAAGTGGCCGATTAGCGGCGCTTAGGCGGGGAAGAGTTCCGCGATCGTCGGTAAACCGAGGATGGCGTCGACGGACAGTCCGAGGAAGAGCACTGCCAAGTAGTTGTTCGACAAAATGAACAGCTTGAGCGGCTTGACGTCTTCGCCACGCTTGATGGCGTTGTGCAGGCGCGTGGCCATGAGCAGGAAGGCCGCCCCGGACAGTGCAGCGACTGCGAGGTAAATCCAGGATGTCGCCGGGACGAGTGCCAGCGAGATGAGCACGGTCAGCCACGAGTAGATGAGGATCTGTTTCGTGGTTTCTTCCGGGCTGGCGACGACAGGTAGCATCGGTACGTTCGCACGGGCGTAGTCGTCCTTGTACTTCATGGCCAGGGCCCACGTGTGCGGCGGTGTCCAGAAGAAGATGATGAGAAACAGCACGACCGCCTGCCACCATCGGTCCGGGCTACCGTCGGAAACATTACTGCGGATGACAGCCCAGCCGACCATGACCGGCATGCAGCCGGCCGCGCCGCCCCAGATGACGTTCTGCCAGGTCTTGCGCTTGAGCCACTTGGTGTAGACGAAGATGTAGAACCAGTTGGTCAGGATGATGAAGAACGCGGCCAACCAGGACTTGCACACCAGCCCCAGCCACAGAACCGACAGGATCAGCAGCGCCCATGCGAAAACTCGGGCGCGTTCCTTCGTCACCGTGTGGCGGACCAGCGGGCGGGCACGGGTGCGCCCCATCTTCTGGTCAATGTCGTAGTCGGCGACCATGTTGAACGTGTTTGCCGCACCGGCCCCCATCCAGCCACCGAAGAGGGTGGCCAGGATGAGCAGAACGTGGACTTCACCACGGTCCGCCTGCAGCATTGCCGGGATGGCGGCGACCAGCAAGAGCTCAATGACCCTCGGCTTCGTCAACGCGAAATACGCCTTGATGGTCTCCAACAAATACTCCTCAACAACACACGTTTCACACAGCGGGGATTCGCTCTGGGATGGTTCCTCCCGGGGCCGAACCAGTAGAGAACTAGTCGGCAATGTCAGCGCAGAAGTTCCCGGGATCCCCGCAAACACCCGGATATCGTACCGCTGGAAAGCATGCGGGCGGAAATCACATACTGATAAATTGAAATGCATGTCCCGCCGCGTCACATTCACCGTGGTTTCCGCTATCACCATGGTTTCCGCCGCAACAATGAGCTCCTGCAGCCTCGTTGATCAAGCCGTGCAGTCCTCCCCTTCTATACCGGCAGACTCTGGTGAGGACACCGCTGCGGCGCTTCCAGAGCAAGACGACATCGAGGCGTCGATCACGATCCGCTCCATTGGCGACATCCTCCCCCATGAAGAGGTTTACGCCGACGCGGCGAACCGTGCGGGCGGGACCGGCTACAACTTTGCGCCAATGCTCGACCCCGTGCGCCCGTACCTGCAAAACGCCGACATCACCACGGCGAACATGGAGGTCCCCGTCGCCGGAGAAGAACTCTTGCTTTCCGGGTACCCAGCCTTCAACTCACCCCCGGAAGTCGTCGACGCACTCTCAGGGGCAGGCGTGGACATAGTCAACAACGCTTCGAACCACTCGCTGGATCGTGGGTTGGAGGGGCTGCAAACGTCGACAAGCAATCTCCGTGAACGCTGAATGCTGTATGTGGGCAGTTACAGCTCACCTGAGGACCGTGCCACGCCGCGCGTGATCGACCGCAACGGTTTGAAGGTGGGGTTCTTGTCCTACACCTACGGTACAAACGGCATCCCGGTGCCGGAAGGGGCTGAGTGGTCGGTCAATCTCATTGGCCCCGAACTCATGCGTGCGGACATTGCTGCGTTGCGGCCAGACGTCGACGTGCTCATCGTGATCATGCACGCCGGCGAGGGATACGAGTCCTTCCCCGTGCAGTACCAAATCGACACCGCCGACACCGCGCGCCATGCTGGAGCGGATTTTGTGCTCGGCGGGCACCCGCATGTGATTGAACCGTTCCAGCGCTACCCCGACAACGAGCCGGGCCTAGGTGTCTGGTGGGGTCACGGAAACATCCTGCACGGACAATTCGCGGAGGAGACGAAGTATGGCGGCATCGGTGAATACACCATCACCCGCCGCAAAGATGGCACCTTGACGCTGGATTCAATCCGGTTCATGCCGACATACAACATGGGTATGCCGCACACGCCTGAGTTCAAAGTGATTCCGCTTGCCGACGCTGACTCGCTGCCCCACGTCGACCCCGCCGCCTCCAAAGCCGTGATCGAGCGGATGATGAACCACTACACCGACGTCGAGGTGGTCGGCTACTTGGACTAACCGCGCGCGAACCCCGGTCCCACCTGCGACCGGCGCAATGATTGCCACTAGTGTGGTGTGGAGTAATCACCCCGAACCCCCGGTAAGCGAGGACATAGTGACTTCCGAGAACTCTGACAACGCCGCACACCTGCCCGAGGAGCTGCAGGCCATGACTGTGGCCCGCTACCCGGAGGACTGGACCGACACCGACACCCGCGCCGTGGACACGGTGCGCGTGCTGGCCGCAGACGCAGTGGAGAACTGCGGCTCCGGCCACCCGGGAACGGCCATGTCGCTGGCGCCGTTGGCATACACTCTCTACCAGCGCGTCATGGTGCACGACCCAGCTGACCCGCACTGGGTCGGCCGCGACCGCTTCGTGCTGTCCAACGGTCACTCTTCCCTGACCCAGTACATCCAGCTGTACCTGGGCGGCTTCGGCCTTGAGATCGAGGACTTGGTTTCCCTGCGTACTTGGGGTTCCAAGACCCCGGGCCACCCCGAGTACAACCACACCGCCGGTGTGGAGATCACCACCGGCCCGCTGGGCCAGGGTTTGGCCTCCGCAGTGGGTATGGCGATGGCCTCGCGCCGCGAGCGCGGTCTCTTCGACCCGTCCGCCGCGCCGGGCGAGTCCCCCTTTGACCACTTCATCTACGTCATCGCCGGCGACGGTGACCTGCAGGAGGGCGTGACCTCTGAGGCTTCCTCTCTGGCGGGCACGCAAAAGCTGGGTAACCTCATTGCCTTCTGGGACGACAACCGCATCTCCATCGAGGACGACACCCAGATCGCCTTCACTGAGGATGTCATGGCCCGCTACGAGGCTTACGGCTGGCAGACCCTGACCGTTGAGTCCGGCGAGGACGTCGCTGCCATCTTGTCCGCCGTCGAGGAGGCGAAGGCCGACACCTCTCGCCCGACGATGATCCGCGTCAAGACGGTCATTGGCTACCCCGCCCCGACCATGATGAACACTGGTGCCGCGCACGGTGCCGCCCTCGGTGCTGAGGAAGTCGCGGCCACCAAGAAGGTGCTCGGCTTCGACCCGGAGGTCATGTTCGGCGTCGAGGAGAAGGTGATCAACCACACCCGCGGCCTGGCCCAGCGCGGTGCACAGGCGCACGCGCAGTGGCAAAAGCGTTTCGACGAATGGGCCTCCGCCAACCCTGACAACAAGGCCCTCTACGACCGCGTGACCGAACGCCGCCTGCCTGAGGGCTGGGCCGACGACATGCCTACCTGGGAACCCGACGCGAAGGGCCTGGCTACCCGCAAGGCATCCGAGGCCTCCATCCAGGCTGTCGCCGCGACGCTTCCGGAACTGTGGGGCGGTTCGGCCGACCTGGCTGGCTCCAACAACACCCTGATCAAGGGAGAGCCGTCCTTCGGCCCGGAATCCATCTCCACCGACATGTTCACCGCCGAGCCCTACGGCCGTAACCTGCACTTCGGTATCCGTGAGCACGCCATGGGCGCGATCATGAACGGTATTGCCCTGCACGGTGGCACCCGCGTCTACGGCGGCACCTTCCTGATCTTCTCCGAGTACCTCTACCCCTCCATCCGCGTCGCGGCTCTGTCAGGCATCGACGGCTACTACGTGTTCACCCACGACTCCATCGGCCTTGGCGAGGACGGACCGACCCACCAGCCCGTGGAAACACTGACCGCCCTGCGCGCCATCCCGGACCTGGCAGTCATCCGCCCGGCCGACGCGAACGAGACGTCCGCTGCGTGGAAGGCCGCCATCGAGGCTGACGAGCAGCCGAAGGCATTCGCCCTGTCCCGTCAGAACCTCCCCGTTCTGGAGGGCACCAAGGAGAAGGCTTTCGAGGGCGTGGCCCGCGGCGCTTATGTGCTCGTTGAAGGCTCCAACGAGACCCCGGACGTCCTGCTCATCGCGACAGGTTCCGAGGTCCAACTCGCTGTTCAAGCTGCCAGCAAGCTTGAACAGGACGGTGTCGCCACCCGTGTCGTGTCCATGCCGTCGATGGAGTGGTTCCTGCAGCAGGACCGCGAGTACATCGACTCCGTGATCCCGCCTCAGGTGCGCGCCCGCGTCTCCGTCGAAGCTGGTGTGTCCATGCCGTGGTTCCGCTTCACCGGTGACCACGGACGCAACGTCTCGCTCGAGCACTTCGGCGCGTCCGCCCCCGGTGACGAGCTGTTCAAACGCTTCGGCATCACCGCTGACGCCGTCTTCGAAGCAGCGCGTGAATCCATTGCATCCGCCAGCTCCGAATCCGCAGGCCCCGCAGACTCTGCCGCTGACCCGCAGCGCACCCGCGTCCGCGGCGACAACATCTAAGCCACCACCACTAAGGAGAACAACCATGACCGCAATCGACCGTCTCTTCGAGCTGGGCACCTCCACGTGGTTGGACGACCTGTCCCGCGACCGCATCACCTCCGGCAACCTGGAGCAGATCAAGGCTGAGAAGTCCATCGTCGGCGTGACCACCAACCCTGCGATCTTCGCCAACGCGATGTCCAAGGGCAACGCTTACGACGAGCACATCCAGCAGCTCAAGGAAGGCAAAGCCGGCGTAGATGAGGCCGTCTACGCCATGTCCATCAAGGATGTGCAGGACGCCTGCGACCTCTTCCTTGACATCTACGAGTCCACCGGCGGGCGTGACGGCCGCGTGTCCATCGAGGTGGACCCGCGCCACGCCGACGATGAGGCGCGAACTGTCTCCCATGCTGCCGAGCTGTGGGAGATGGTGGCCCGCCCGAACGTGATGATCAAGATTCCCGCAACGGACGCATCCCTGCCGGCCATCACCGCTTCCCTGGCGGCGGGCATCTCCGTCAACGTCACGCTCATCTTCTCTGTCGAGCGCTACAAGCAGGTCATCGACGCCTACAAGGAGGGCATCAAGCAGGCTGCGGCGAACGGCCACGACGTGTCCACGATCCACTCCGTAGCGTCCTTCTTCGTCTCCCGCATGGACACCGAGGTGGACAACCGCCTCGACGCCATCAGCGACGAGCACGCCGACGCAGCGCAGGAGCTCAAGGGCAAAGCCGGCGTCGCTAACGCTCGCTTGGCCTACCAGCTATTCCTCGACTCCTTCGATGACGCCGCCATGGCTGAATTGCCGGACGGTGCGAACAAGCAGCGCCCGCTGTGGGCGTCGACAGGCGTGAAGAACCCTGCCTACCCGGCAGACAGGTACGTCACGCAGCTTGCCGGCCCCGACACCGTCAACACCATGCCAGAGCCGACCATCGACGCTGCGATTGAGGGCGACAACGTCTCCGGCGACACGCTTACCGGCACAGCTGAGGACGCGCAGAAGGTCTTCGACCGGCTCGAAGCCGTCGGCATCGATATCGCTGATGTGGTCCGCGTGCTGGAGAAGGAAGGCGTGGACAAGTTCGTCGATGCCTGGCAGGAGCTCCTCGACTCCATGTTGGAGAATCTAAAATAATCAGAACCTTCATCCGGCCCTGGCGACTAAGGTTTAATGAATGAACATTGCCTGGGCCGGCACCACGGCTCAACGGTTGCTCCCCTTCTACTGGTGAGCAACCTTTCCGCTTATCTCACGAAAGGTCCGCCAGCCATGACGGAACCGGCACCCGAATGGTCCAATCCTCTTCGTAACCGCGCCGACCGGCGCCTGCCCCGCATCGCGGGACCGTCCGGCATGGTCATCTTCGGCGTGACCGGCGACCTAGCTAAGCGCAAACTTCTGCCCGCCATCTACGACCTGGCCTACCGCGGTCTTCTGCCCGCCGGCTTCACTCTCGTCGGTTTTGGCCGCAGGCCGTGGTCGAACGAAGAGTTCGAGTCTTACGTGCGCGAGCAGGTCGAAGAAGGTGCCCGCACCGATTTCGACGAGCACGTCTGGGACCGGCTCGCTGAGGGCATGCACTTTGTCCAGGGCGCGTTCGATGACGATCAGGCCTTCGACAACATGGCCGAGCTCCTCAAAGAGATGGACGCCACGCGTGGCACCGCCGGCAACTGGGCGTTCTACCTCTCTGTGCCGCCCGAGTACTTCGCCAACGTGGTTAGTCAGCTTGACCGCACCGGCATGGCCCACGGAACGGACCAGCAGTGGCGCCGCGTCATCATTGAGAAACCGTTCGGCCATAACCTGGAATCGGCCAAGGAGCTCAACGAGACGATCAACTCTGTCTTCCCGGAACGCGCGGTGTTCCGCATCGATCACTACCTGGGCAAGGAAACCGTTCAGAACATCCTCGCCTTCCGCTTCGCCAACCAGCTGTTCGAGCCGATCTGGTCCTCGCGCTACGTCGACCACGTGCAGATCACCATGGCCGAGGACATCGGTTTGGGCGGCCGTGCCGGCTACTACGACGGCATTGGCGCTGCCCGCGACGTGATCCAGAATCACCTGCTGCAGCTTTTGGCGCTTGTGGCTATGGACGAGCCGGTCAGTTTCTCGCCGCGCCAGCTGCGCTACGAGAAGCTGAAGATCCTGCGTGCCACCAAGCCCATTGGCCCGTTTGAAGAGACGACGGCCCGCGGCCAGTACACCGCCGGCTGGCAGGGCTCGGAGCAGGTCGTCGGCTTGCGCGAGGAAGAGGGCTTCGACCCGGAATCCACCACCGAGACATATGCTGCCTGCACCCTGGGCATCAATTCGCGGCGCTGGGCGGGCGTGCCGTTCTACCTCCGGACAGGCAAGCGCTTGGGCCGCCGCGTCACGGAGATCGCCCTCGTGTTCAAGAAAGCCCCGCACCAGCCGTTCGATCCTGGGCTGACCAGCCAGCTCGGTGCCAACACCCTAGTCATCCGTGTCCAACCGGACGAGGGCATTCTGCTGCGCTTCGGCTCCAAAGTGCCCGGCTCCACGATGGAGGTCCGCGACGTCAACATGGACTTCTCCTACGCCGAAGCGTTCACCGAGGAGTCGCCGGAAGCCTACGAACGCCTCATTCTCGACGCGCTTCTCGACGAAACCGGCCTCTTCCCCACCTCCGCCGAGGTCGAGCGCTCCTGGGAGATCCTCGACCCGATCCTGGACTACTGGGCTGAAAACGGCCGCCCGGACGAGTACCCCGCCGGCACGTGGGGTCCGTCATCCGCCGATGAGATGATGCACGCTGCCGGCCGCACCTGGCGCCGCCCCTAGCAGGAAAGAACCAGAGAAGGAACACCATGTACGTCACCCTCTCCGATACGTCCACCCGGGACATCGCCAAGCTTCTCCTGGACACGCAAGAGAACCACTCGTTGGCTACTGGCCGCGTGCTCACCCTCATCGTCGTTGCCGACATCAACGATGATGTCGAGTCCATCCTCGACCAGGTGCGCGTGGCTTCCCATGAGCACCCCTCGCGTGTGCTCATGCTCATCACCGGCAATGTTGACGGCCCATCCTCGCTCGATGCGCAGGCCATCCTGGCTGCGGACGCCGGGGCCTCCGAGATCGTCGTGATGGACCTGCACGGCGAGCTCGCGCGGAACCTCGATTCCGTCGTCACGCCTTTGCTCTTGCCGGACACCCCGATTGTCGCGTGGTGGCCGTCGACGGCGCCGGCGCGCCCGAGTGAGCACCCGCTCGGCCGCATCGCGCACCGCCGCATTACCAACGCCCGTGAGAACGTCAGCGGCAACGCCCTGCTGCGTCTGAAGAACGGCTACGCGCCCGGGGATTCGGACATGCTGTGGTCGCGCATCACCCACTGGCGCGGTGTGGTGGCCTCCGCTTTCGACGCGTACCCGCGTGACCCGGTCACCTCCGTCGACATTGATGGCCCGGACGACAACCCGAGTGTCGATATCGCCGCCGGCTGGCTCTCCGCCTCTCTCGGCGTTGAGGTGCGGCGTATCGCGAGCGAGCAGTCGGCGTCAGAGCCGTCACGCTTGTTCCCTATCCGCCGTCTGACCCTGCACCGTGACTCCGGGCCTGTGAAAGTCGAAATCAAGGACGACAAGACGCTGAGCGTGAAGATCCCGGGCGTTGCAGAAGCCTTCGTGGCCATGAGCGTGCGCAGCGACGCCGACTGTCTCGCGGAGGAACTGCGCCACCTTGACCCCGACTGGGCGTACTCTCAAGCACTCAAGTCTCTGCCCAACGTTAAAGTTGTCTAGAGTCGAAGACGAGCTGTTTTTCAAGGCTTTCAAGGAGCGATCACAATGACTACCGTCAGGAACGTCCCCAACCTCGATGTGCTTATCGACGAAGCATCCACCCAGTTCGTCGAGACCATCGAAACCATCGTGTCTACCCCCACCGGTGGGGTGCACGGGGACGGGATCGCGCGCGTAGTGTTCACCGGCGGTGGCGCCGGCATCAAGCTCCTGTCCCGCCTCGTCCGTGCGAAGATCGATTGGACCCGCGTCCACGTGTTCTTCGGCGATGAGCGCAACGTGCCCGTGTACGATCCGGACTCTAACGAGGGCCAGGCGCGGTACGCGCTGCTCAACCACGTCAATATTCCGGAGGCGCACATTCACGGGTACCGCCCGGGCAGCGGGCAGCTCGATGAAGCGGCCTCGAACTACGAGGATGCCATCCGCAGGCACGCCCCCGACGGCTTCGACCTGCACCTGATGGGCATGGGACCCGACGGACACGTCAACTCGCTGTTCCCCAACTCGGAGCAGCTGGATGAGACCGAAAAACTCGTCGTCGCCGTCACCGAGTCCCCGAAGCCGCCGGCCGAGCGCCTGACCCTCACTTACCCGGGCATTTCACGCGCCGAGGAGGTCTGGCTCCTCGTTTCTGGCTCCGAGAAAGCCGAGGCCACCGCTGCCCTGCTGAAGGACTCCCCGACTCCGCAGTGGCCCGTCAGCCGCGTCCCGGAGCTGGCCAACACCACGCTCTTCGTCACCGACGACGCCTACGGCGAATCCACGAACTAGGCGCAGACAGCAGAAAAGGCCGGGATCATTCCCGGCCTTTGTTCGTGTGCTTGTCTGACTGCTTACAGCCCGTACGCCTGAATCAGAAGGAGCGCAATGATGCAGACGATCCAGATGATCGCGACTGCCACGGTGTAGCGGTTGAGGTTCTTCTCCACCACAGTCGAACCGGACAAGTTCGCCTGAACGCCGCCACCGAACAGGGAGGACAAGCCGCCGCCTTTGCCCCTGTGGAGCAGGACCAAAATAGTCATCAAAAGCGAGGTGATGACCAGGATGATCTGAAGAGCCAGCGTCATGGGGTGTGTGCCTCCGAAGTTGGGTGCGGTTAACCGTTCACATGTTACACCAGCACGGTGCCACGCTCTGAATCGGCGCGCACGGTGCTGGTGTTCGGTACCCGTTTATGCCTGGGCGCGGACTGCGTCGCCAGCGGCTGCAACGAGCTTGGCAAAGTCCTCGCCGTCGAGCGATGCGCCGCCGACCAGACCGCCGTCAACATCCGGCTGGCCGATGATGTCGGCAATCGTGTCGGTCTTGACCGAGCCGCCGTACAGGATACGGATGCCGGCTGCGACCTCATCCCCTGCGAGTTCGGCGATCAGACCGCGGATAGCTTTGCAGATCTCCTGAGCATCTTCAGCGGATGCGCTCTTCCCGGTTCCGATAGCCCAGACCGGCTCGTACGCAATGACGATCTCAGACAGCTGGGAGGTCTCCAGCTCGGCCAGGGACTCGCGGGTCTGCTCGACCACGAAGTTCACGTGGTCCCCTGCCTCGCGCACATCGAGCTGCTCACCGACGCAAATGATCGGCGTGACGCCCTGGGACAGTGCGGCCTTCGCCTTCTGGGAGACGAGCTCATTGGACTCGGCGTGGTATTCGCGGCGCTCGGAGTGACCGACGACAACCCACGTGCAGTCCAGCTTGGCCAGCATCGGCGCGGAGATCTCACCGGTGTAGGCGCCGGACTCGTGTGCGGATACATCCTGCGCACCGTAAGTGATCTGCAGGTTGTCGCCCTGGACGAGCGTCTGCAGGGAACGCAGGTCGGTGAACGGGACGGTCAGTGCGACATCAACGTCCTCGTAGTAGTCCTTCGGCAGTGCGAAGGCGAGACGCTGCGCCTGGGAGATCGCCTCGAGGTGGTCGTGGTTCATTTTCCAGTTGCCAGCGATAAGGGGCTTACGTGCCATGAAAATCTTCCTTTCGGCTTATCCGTTGGTCCGCTTAGTTTTGCTCGAGGACGGAGACGCCGGGCAGTTCCTTGCCCTCGACGAGCTCGAGAGAAGCGCCGCCGCCGGTGGAAATGTGAGAGAAGCCGTCCTCGTCGAGCCCGAGCACGCGTACCGACGCTGCGGAGTCGCCGCCGCCGACGACCGTGAAAGAGCCGTTGTTGGCGGTAGCGTCAATCATCGCCTGTGCGACAGCGCGGGTGCCGTCGGCGAAGTTCGGCTTCTCGAAGACACCCATCGGGCCGTTCCAAAACACGGTCTTAGAGTCGGCGATGATCTCCGCGTACTTCTTAGCGGTCTCGGGGCCGATGTCGAGGGAGAGCCAGCCCTCCGGGATGCCGTCGAGGTCGACGGTCTTGCGCTCAGCGTCGTTGTCGAACTCGGAAGCGGCCACCAGGTCGACCGGGAGGACGATCTTGTCGCCGTACTTCTCAATGAGCTCCTTGCAAGTGTCCACCATCTCCTCCTGGAGCAGAGACTCCTGGGTGTTGTGCCCCTGAGCAGTGAGGAAGGTGTAGCACATGCCGCCACCGATGATGACGTGATCGGCCTTCTCCGCGAGTGCCTCGATCACACCGAGCTTGTCAGAGACCTTCGAGCCGCCGAGCACGACGATGTACGGGGCGGTCGGATTGTCCTTGATCGCGGCGAGCTTGTCCACTTCGTCCTGGACGAGGTAGCCGGCGTATGCAGGCAAACGCTTGGCCACGTCGTACACCGAGGCCTGCGCGCGGTGCACCACACCGAAACCGTCGGAAACAAACGCACCGTCATCAGCTGCGAGAGCTGCGAGCTCGTCGGCGAAGCTCTCACGCTCAGACTCATCCTTGGAGGTTTCGCGGGCATCGAAGCGCACGTTCTCGACGAGCAGCATATAGCCCTCGGACAGGCCGTTGGCACGCTCATGCGCGTCCTCGCCCGTCACATCAGATGCGAGTGCGACGTACTGGCCCAGGCGCTCGGACAAAGCCTCAGCAACCGGCTTGAGGGAGTACTTCGGGTTCACCTCACCCTTCGGGCGGCCCAGGTGGGCGGTGAGGATGACCTTGGCGCCACCGTCGATAAGCGCCTGGATGGTGGGCAGAGATGCGTCGATACGCCCTGCGTCGGTGATGTTGCCGTCGTCGTCGAGCGGGACGTTGAAATCGGAGCGCACGAGCACGTGGCGGCCGTCGACGCCCTCCTTGAGCAGCTCGTCGATGGAACGTACAGCCATGATTGTCTATCTCCTTGAAGTGTGTCAGCGTAAGTGAAAGCCCGGGAAGGAGTGAGCACTCCCCCGGGCTTCAAGCTAGGGACGCACGGGGTGCGCGCCCCTGCTTAGAGGTTGTCAGCGACGTGCTTGGTCATGCGGATGTACTGGGAGGTGTAGGAGTACTCGTTGTCGTACCACGAGATGATCTTCACCAGGTTGCCGTCGATCACGCGGGTCATGCCAGCGTCGAAGATGGCGCCGTGGGAGTTGCCGATGATGTCGGAGGAGACGATCGGGTCCTCGGTGTACTCCAGCGCACGGCCGAACTCCGGGTCCTGGACAGCGTTCTTGACAGCCTCATTGACCTCGTCGACCGTGACGTCGCGGCCAACGTTGACGGTCAGGTCCGTGGCGGAACCAGTGATGGTCGGCACACGCATCGCGAAGCCGTCAAGCTTGCCTTCCAGCTCCGGCAGAACCAGGGCGACAGCCTTAGCAGCGCCGGTGGTGGTCGGAACGATGTTCTGGGCAGCAGCGCGGGCGCGGCGCAGGTCCTTGTGCGGAGCGTCCTGCAGGCGCTGGTCGCCGGTGTAGGCGTGGATGGTGGTCATCAGGCCGTTCTGGATGCCGAATGCATCGTTGAGCACTTTGGCAACCGGAGCCAGGGAGTTGGTGGTGCAGGATGCGGCGGAGATGATCTTGGAGTCAGCGTTGTAGTCGGTGTGGTTCACACCCCACACGTAGGTGCCGTCGACGTTCTTGCCCGGTGCGGAGATGATGACCTTCTTGGCGCCAGCATCGATGTGTGCCTGCGCCTTCTCGCCGTCGGTGAAGATACCGGTGGATTCCAGGACGATGTCGACGTTAGCGTCGCCCCATGCCAGGTTCGCCGGGTCCTTCTCAGCGGTGACCTCAATGCGCTTGCCGTCGATGGTCAGGGAGTTGTCGTCGTACTCGACCTCGTGGCCCAGCTGGCCGTAAGCGGTGTCGTACTTGATCAGGTGAGCCAGGGTCTCGTTGTCGGTCAGATCGTTGATCTTCACAACCTCGAGCTCGTCCGCGTAGTTTTCCAGGATGATGCGGAATGCGGAGCGGCCGATGCGGCCGAAACCGTTAATGCCGATGCGGGTGGTCACTGAATTTCTCCTTTTATCGGATTGGTGTCGTGGCACGTCGTGCCCTCACCACCCAAGTGTAGAGAATTGCAGGCACCCCTGCAGGTGCTTTTCCGCGGCTCTAACTGTCCTCAGCGACGGCGGCATTTGTGTCGGGAATCCCCAGCTCTTTCGCCCGCTTGTCGGCCAACGACAGCAGGCGGCGGATGCGGCCAGCGACAGCATCTTTGGTCATTTGCGGATCAGCGAGACGGCCGAGTTCCTCCAGCGACGCGTGACGGTGTTTGACGCGGAGGTAGCCAGCGTCGGCAAGGTGTTCCGGCACGTCGTCGCCGAGGATCGACATCGCTCGGTCGACGCGGGCAGCCGCGGCTGCAGCAGCTTGGGCCGAACGGCGCTGGTTCGCGTCGTCGAAATTGGCGTGGTGGCTAGCGGACTGCTTCGCTTGGCGCTTCTTGCGCTTCTCGTCCCACTCGAGGCGCACGCGGGGTGCGCCCATGCGGGAGAGCAGAATCCCGATCGCGTCGCCGTCGCGCAGATAGACGCGCTCGGTGCCGCGCGTCTCCTTCGTCTTCGCAGCGACGGACAGGCGGCGGGCGAGCCCCACCAGCGCCAGTGCTGTCTCCTGGCGCGGGCAGACGACCTCCAGCGCTGAGGTGCGGCCGGGTTCGGTGAGCGAGCCGCGCGCCAGGAAGGCCCCGCGCCACGCTGCTTCCACCTCTGCGATGGTGCCGGAGATGATGTGGCGCGGTAAGCCCACCACGGGGTGTCCGGATGCGGTGACCAATCGGAAGCGGCGGATGACATCGCGGGCACCGTCGGTGACCTTGACCTCGTAGCGCACGTCGCGGGATTGGCTCCCCGGCGAAGAGGACGTCACGTCGACTTTCACGTCACACACGTCGCGGATGGTGGCGGCCAAGTGGTCGGCGACGGAGCGTTCCGCGAAATCGGCGCGCAACTCAATGCCGCGCAGCCCCTGGTCGAATTCTCCGGCGACGCGCAGCATCGCGGTTGCTTCGGCAATGCGCGCGTCAGTGCTGGAGGGGTTCACACCCAACAGCTCATCTTTGACCTGTGCTGTCAATGCCACCGTGTCGCCTCTCTTCGTGTCGGATGGGGACAATCTCCCCAAAAGCTTAGTTTCCGCGCAGCAGCGAAGTGATGGCAGCTGCAAGTTTCTCCGGATCGTGCCTGTTCGTGCACTGGTTATCCTCGTCGCGCTCACACATGTCGGCGAAAGTGATCGCAGCACCGGCGCCTTCTGCCGCCCGTTCAAGGTAGGAACGCTCTCCTGGCGAGAGCTGAATATTGGAGTCGGCGAGGAAGTAGTCCACCTTTAACTCCGGGGCGTGCTGGTTGAACACATGGATGTGGCGTTCGGTGGTGAAGCCAGGGGTCTCCCCCTGCTCCGGCGACAGGTTGAGGATGACGACGACCTTGGCTGGAGTATTGCGTAGCGCCTCGACGATCTCCGGAACCAGCAGGTGCGGGATCACCGACGAGAACCACGAGCCTGGACCAATGGTGACCACGTCGGCGCTCATGATGGCGTCGATCGCGGCAGGGTTCGCCGCAGGCTCCTCTGGGATCAAGCGCACACGCCTGACGGAGCCCGGTGTCGTCGCCACAGCCACCTGCCCGCGCACGGCGCGGAGGACACGGAAGTCGTCGTCAAGCCCGGCGACCTCAGCCTCGATGTCGAGCGGCTGCAGCGCAACCGGCAGAACGCGCCCAGTGCTGTCTGTCCATGACCCCACGGTGTCCAAGGCGAGCTGAATGTCGTCGGAGGCTTCGGTCATGCCGGCGATCATCAGGTTGCCCACGGCGTGCCCCGCCATGGCGCCGTTTCCGCCGAAACGATGCTGCAGCACCTTCTTCCACACTGCGCCTTCTTCGGTGGGCGGTGTCAGCGCGGCCATCGCCATGCGCAGGTCGCCCGGCGGCACAATGGACAATTCGCGGCGCAGGCGACCCGAGGAGCCGCCGTCGTCGGCGACGGTGACGATCGCGTTGACGCGGCAGGTCTCGGGGCTGCAGCCGTCGCCAAGCTGTGCCCCCGCAATCTCGCGCGCGGCGAGCAAAGTCTGGTGCAGGCCGTGACCGCCGCCTAGGCTGGCCACGCTGAGAACATCGCGATGTTCGGTCATGGGAGTGATCTCCTCTTTCCTAGCGTGGCGTTTAGTTCCGGTTGAGGTCGCGGTGCATGACGGACACACCGACATCGCCACGCTCATTCAACCGCCGACCGATCTCTTCCGACACCGCGACAGATCGGTGATGCCCACCGGTGCAACCAATACCGACGGTGACGAAGTCTTTGCCCTCGTGCTTGTAACCAGCCATCATGGAGCTGAGCAGGTTCACCACACCGTCGACGAACTCATCAGCGCCTGGCCGCGACAGCACATAATCGCTGACAGGGGCATCAATGCCGCGGAAATCACGCAGCTCCTCGATCCAGTACGGGTTCGGCAGAAAGCGCACATCGAGCACAAGGTCCGCGTCGCGCGGCGAGCCATGCTTGAAACCGAAGGATTCAATGGTCACGTGCTGCTTCGTTGAATCCAGGTCACCGACAGACGCTTCGATGGCGCGCCGCAGATCGTGGATGGACAGGTTGGACGAGTCAATGATCACGTCTGCTGCCTGACGCACGCGCGCCAACTCTGCCCGCTCGCGGGTGATCCCGACATGCAGCGGATTGTCGTCCTGCAGCGGGTGGGTGCGGCGCACACTGTCGAACCGCCTGATCAGCACATCATCGCGGGCCTCGAGGAAGAGCACGAAGGGGTTGTAACCGCGCTCGTGCGCCTTGTCGATGACGTCCATGAGCGAACCCTTGAAGATGCGGGCGCGCACATCTGTCACCACGGCGAGCCTGTCCACGGGCGAGCTTTTCTCCGCCGCGAGGTCCATCAGCTCGATGATCAGCTGCGGCGGCAGGTTCTGGGAGACGAAGTACCCCTTGTCCTCGAAGACGCGCGCCGCCGAGGACAGCCCTCCGCCGGACATGCCGGTGATGATCACTGGTCGCAGTTCAGATGCCATGGACACCATTTTAAGCTATTCGCTTGACGACGGATCCTTGCGCAAATGCTGCCACACCGTCTCCGCCAGTTTCGGGCCGATTCCCGGCACTTCCTCAATCTCTTCGGCGCTGGCTGCTTTGAGGTTCTTCACACTGCCGAAGTGCTTCACCAAGTCGCTGCGGCGGGCTGGGCCGAGGCCGGGGATGCCGTCGAGGGCAGACGCCCGCATTCGCTTCGACCGCTGCTGCCGGTGGTAGGTAATGGCGAAGCGGTGGGCTTCGTCGCGGATCTGCTGCAGCAGGTACATGCCCTCGGAGTTGCGCGGGAGGATGAGCGGTTCGTCGTCGTCGGGCACCCACACTTCCTCGAGGCGCTTGGCCAGGCCGATGAGAGTGACGTCTACAATGCCCAACTCATCGAACACCGCTTGGGCGGCGTTGACCTGCGGCTTGCCGCCGTCGACGATGAACAGCTGCGGCGGGTAGGCGAAGCGCTTGTTGCCTGTGGATTCCACTGCTGAGTCTTCTTCGTCGTCGAAGACCTGGTCGCTTTCTTCCGGGTTGGCCAGCTTATCTTCGTTGTGGCGCTTGAAGCGGCGGCGGGTGACTTCCGCAATGGAGCCGACGTCATCCGAACGCCCGTCGCCCGCGGCTTCCTTGATGCGGTAGCGGCGGTAGTCCGCCTTTTTGGGCAGTCCGTCTTCGAAGACGACGAGAGACGCCACGACATCAGTGCCCTGGATGTGGGAGATATCGGTGCACTCAATGCGCAACGGGGCCTCGTCCATCATCAACGCGTCTTGAATGTCCTGCAACGCCTGGGAGCGCGCAGTGAGGTCGCCGACGCGCTTGAGCTTGTGCTGGCGCAGTGACTCCTTCGCGTTGCGGTGCACGGTCTCCATGAGAGACTTCTTGTCGCCGCGCTGCGGCACGCGGAATGACACTGGCCCGCCGCGCAACTTCTCCAGCAGAGCCTGGGTCTCCTCCGCCTCCGCCGGCATGACCTCCACGAGGATCTCGCGCGGCACCGGCATCGGCTGCTTCACCTGTGCGCGCGACTCTTGGTCCACGCCGCGGCGGCGGACCTTCTTCGCAGCCAAACGCTCGTCTTCAGCTTGCTCCTGCTCCATCCGCTCAACGGCATCGGAGTAGTACTGCACGAGGAAGTTCTGCATGAGGACGGGCAGGGCGGGGTCGTCCTGGCCTTCGTCGAGACGCTCCATGGAGCCCGGCTCATCACCGGTCTTCTCCACGACCCACCCCCGTTGGGAACGGATGCGGCCGTCGCGGACAGTGAAGATCTGCACGGCGGCCTCGAGCTCGTCGGTGTCGAAGGCGATGACATCCGCATCAGTGTCGATGGACAGCACGACCGTCTGCTTCTCCATCACCTTGTTCACGGCGCCCAGATCGTCGCGCAGCCGGGCGGCTTTTTCGAACTCGAGGTTCTCGCTCGCCTCCATCATCTGGGAGGTGAGACCCTTCACTACGGCATCGGTGCGGCCGGACATGAAGCCCATGAAGCCGTTCACAATGTCGTCGTACTCCGGCTCGCTCACGCGCGACACGCACGGCGCCGAGCACTTGTCGATGTACCCCAGTAGGCACGGCCGCCTTAGCTGTTCGTGCCGGTTGAACACGCCGTTGGAGCACGTGCGAATCGGGAACACGCGCGTGAGCAGGTCCAAGGTTTCGCGCACCGCCCACGCATGCGAGAAGGGGCCGAAGTAACGCACGCCTTTGCGCCGCGGACCGCGGTAGAAGAACGCCCGCGGGTACTTCTCCCCTACGCTCACCGCGAGCATTGGGTAGGTCTTGTCGTCGCGGTACATGACGTTGAACCACGGGTCGTACCGTTTGATCCACGTGTATTCGAGCTGCAGCGCCTCGACCTCGCTGGCTACGACCGTCCACTCGACCTTGGCAGCCGTGAAGACCATCTGACGCGTGCGCGGGTGGAGCGTTTGCGGCGGCTGGAAGTAGTTGTTCAGCCGGGAGCGCAGGTTCTTCGCCTTGCCCACGTAGACGACGCGGCCGGCGCCGTCACGGAATTTGTAGACGCCCGGATCAGTGGGGATTGTTCCCGGTGCCGGGCGGTAGGACTCTGGGTTAGCCATCTAGTCCTCGGGCATGTACTGGGCTTCGAGCTCGCGGAAGTCCTTCACCGCAGCCACAGCGCGTTCTTTGTCGGCGGACTGGATCGCCCACAGCGGCACGTATTCGAACTCCGGCAACTCCAACCGCGCCATGCGCGACCCGCGCGGGAATGCCAAACCGTAGATGACCACCCACGGGTAGAAGCGTGTGCCGATGATGTTGCGCACCTCCACGCCGTCCTCGTTCGCCCGCACACGTGGCCGCGACAAGCCCCACCAGGTGAATGCGGACAGAATCAGGCCGATGCCCGGGAAAGCGAGCTTGTCCAGTGTCGTGATAGCGGCGCCTGTGAACTCGATGTCGACGACTGCCCCCATGAAGATGTGCACAGCCATGATCACCACGATGGCGATCACCGCAATGCGCTTGAGTGCCGGAGACGTTGCCTCGAACTTCCACGGCTTCGTCGAGGTCACGGCATGGGGGTCGAGGGCGTTGAAGTATGCGAGTTCCTCATCGCTCAACGGCGCCCGCTTGTCAGGGCTGGTCATCTCGGGGCTGTCGGAACTGGTGTCAGGGCTCATCTCACTGGCCATCCTAGTGTTCGCGCTAGTCGCGGGCCAAAAGCGGGAATGTGCGCACCTGCGCCAGCGTCTTAGCTGCACCGAGCGCCGCAGCAACAGCTTCTGCGCCCTTGTCTTCCTTCGCGCCTTTGCCGCCGGCGCGGTCAAGTGCTTGCTGCTCATTGTCGACGGTGAGCACGCCGCTGCCCACAGGCACTTCCTCATCGAGCGCCACCCGGGTGAGGCCCTCCGTCACGGAATCGCAGACATAATCGAAGTGGGCCGTTTCACCGCGGATGACGCAGCCGAGGGCGACGACGGCGTCGAAACGCTTCGCGCACGCCTGCACGACAACCGGCAGCTCCAGCGCGCCAGCGACAGAAAAGACTTCGACCTTCGCACCAGCGTCGCGTGCGGCGGTCACGGCGCGGTCACGCAGCTTATCGACGATGCCTGCGTTCCACTTCGTCACCACCACCGCCACCGACATTCCCTCGGCATTCAACTGTGCGAGCTGGGGCGCTCCGGTCGTAGCCATACGGTTTCTTTCCCTTCTTTTACCCGTGTGAAGCAGAGCTTCACACACCGTGCGTGCGTTCCCATTCGGTGACCAGCGGCAGGTCATGGCCCATCCGGTCGCGCTTTGTGCGCAGGTAATAGATGTTGTCGTGGGAGGGGGCGATTTCAATGCGGGTGCGCCCGGCAATGACAGGTCCAAAACCGCTCAAGGCCTCCACCTTGTCCGGGTTGTTGGACAGCACCTCCGCCGAGGCTACGCCGAGATCGGCGAGGATGTGGCCGGCAACGGAGTATTCCCGCGCGTCGATCGGCAAACCCTGCTCCAAGTTCGCATCGACGGTATCGAGCCCGTCGTCCTGCAGACGGTAGGCCTGCAGTTTAGCCACCAGTCCGATGCCGCGGCCCTCATGCCCGCGCACGTACACGATCACACCGCGCCCGGCGGCTTGGATCCGGCGCATGGACTCGTGCAGCTGCGGGCCGCAGTCGCAACGTGTCGAGGAGAACACATCCCCCGTCAGGCACTCCGAGTGGACACGGACCAACACATCGTCGTCCCCGCCCGCCTCGGTGACGTCGCCGACGACGAGGGCGACGTGCTCGGTGCCGTCGACAAGCGCGCGGTAACCGTACGCCGTGAACACGCCGTAATCGGTGGGCAATGTTGTCGTAGCTGCTCGCTCGACCATTGGCTCGGTGCGGCGACGGTGCTGGATGAGCTGCGCGATCGAGATCATTGGTAGGCCGTGCTCGTCGGCGAAGCGGCGGAGTTCAGGCCCGCGCGCCATGTCGGTCGGGTCGTCTTCGGACACGATCTCGCACAGCACGCCCACCGGCGCACAGCCGGCCATGCGGGAAAGATCGACAGCGGCCTCGGTGTGCCCGTCGCGGGCGAGCACCCCGCCAGCGCGGGCACGCAACGGAACAATGTGACCGGGTCGGGTGAACGCCTCCGGGCCAAAGCTCGGGTCGGCGAGCCGGCGGATCGTCTCCGCACGCGAGCGGGCTGAAATCCCCGTCGTTCCCGTCGCCGCATCCACGGTCACGGCATAGGCCGTGCCGCGTGCGTCTTCGTTCTGCGCCACCATCGGCGGCAGGTTCAGTTCACTGGCGCGGGAGTCCTCCATGGACACGCAGATGTAGCCGGAGGAATAGCGCACCATGAACGCAACGAGCTCAGGCGTCGCGTGATCTGCTGCGAAGATGAGGTCACCCTCGTTCTCACGGTCTTCATCGTCGACAACCACGACCGCCCCACCGCGGGCGATGGCTGCCACGGCGTGATCAATAGAATCCAGTCGCAGGGTGTCGCTCATGGGGACTAATGGTAGCCCGCCACCATTTTTTCGACGTATTTGGCCACCACGTCAACTTCCATATTCACCGGCTCGCCGACGGCCAACTCACCGAATGTCGTTTCAGCCAACGTCGTCGGGATGAGCGAGACCTCCACGTAGTCCGCGCTTACCGCAGAGACTGTCAGCGAGGTGCCGTTGAGCGCGATCGAGCCCTTCTCCACGACGTAGCGCGCGAGCTGCTCCGGCAGCGAGAAACGCAGCACGTCCCAGTGCTCTGAACTTTCACGGGAGATGAGCTCGCCGACACCGTCGACATGCCCCTGCACGATGTGGCCACCCATTCGCGCCCCCGCCGCCAGGGCTCGCTCGAGGTTGACGTTCGAGCCGACCTCGTAGCTGCCCAAGCGGGAGCGGTTCAGCGTTTCCTGCATGACGTCGGCGGTGAACACGCCACCTGCAGCCTCCACGACCGTTAGACACACGCCGTCGACGGCGATCGAGTCGCCCGGCTGGGCATCAGCAGTGACTTTCGGTCCGCGCACCGTGAGTCGCACGGCCTCATCGAGCCGCTCCAGCTTCTCGACGCTTCCCACTTCCTCCACCAGGCCCGTGAACATCAAGTCTCCTCTTCCTCGCACTCTTCGCAACGGCGAAGCGCAATGAGCACGTCGTCGTTGCTGGTGTAGTCGACGTAGTCGATCTCATAGCGTTGCGCCTGCGCAAGCGTGCCCACCAATGGTCCATCGATCATGCTGCGTCCAGCCCCGAAAAGCATCGGGGCGACGTATGCGTGAATCGCGTCGACGACGCCGAGCTCGAACACGCTGCGCATAAGCGTCGGCCCGCCTTCTACGATGACGTGCCGCGCCCCGGTCTCCCACAACGCGTCGAGCGCCTCCTGCGGGGTGGCGTACTGCTCGAACCCAAGCCGGGTCAGGTTGCCCTCCGGTACCTCACGCGTGCCGACGACCACCCTGCGCGGCTGCCTCTCCGCTAACGTTCCGTCAGCTTTCCGGGCAGTCAACGACGGGTTATCAGCCAGGGCCGTTCCGGTGCCGATGATGATCGCGTCCACCCGCGAGCGATCCTCATGGACCCACTCGCGGGTGATCGGACCGGTGATCCACTGGCTCGACCCATCCGGCGCAGCCACGAACCCGTCAAGGGTAGCGGCGAACTTGGCGGTGACCGACACCCGGCCGTGGCGCACCGCCGTCAACCATGGCGCAAGTCCGGTCACGTCGTAGGTCTTGTGGTGCACTTCCACCCCGTGCCGGCGCAGGTACTCGGCACCGCCGGATGCCTCCGAATGCGGATCCGGCTCGATGTAGACGACTTTGGCGATACCGGCCGCCACGATCGCTTCCGCACACGGCCCTGTCCGCCCGGTGTGGTTGCACGGTTCAAGGGTGACCAGCATGCACGCGCCCCTCAGCCCGTCATCCCCGACCTTTTCACGCGCCGCGTCGAGGGCGACGATCTCCGCGTGCCGTCCGCCGACAGGTTCGGTTCCCCCGGTGGCGATGATCTCCGGCTCGGCCTGGTCCCAGTCGTCCACGATCACCGGCTCAACCTCGCGGTAGATGACGCACCCGACAGGCGGGTTGGGGCTCGTCGTGCCCCGCACTTCAGCACCGGCGTCGAGCGCTTCCCACAGCGCTGTTTCTTCCTGTTCGGTGAATGTGTGGGTGTAGTGCCTCATACAGCATCCGCCGGGCGGGCCTCGGTCGCCAACCCGCGCAGCTTCTCCACTGCCTCTGCCGGGTCGTGCGCGCCGAACACCGCCGATCCCGCGACGAAAGACTCCACGCCAGCCTCAGCGGCTTGCTTGATGGTGGATTCGCCGATGCCGCCGTCGATGCCAATGATCGTCGATAAGCCAGCGTTTGCGATGTGCTCGCGTAACGTGACCACCTTGTTTAAGACCTCCGGCATGAATTTTTGGCCGCCGAAACCGGGCTCGACGCTCATAATCATGACTTCCTCGAAGTGCTCGAGGTCGCCGAGATACGGCTCGATCGGCGTGCCGGGCTTGATCGCGAATCCAGCCTCGACGCCCAAGTCATGCAGCTTCTTTGCTGCGTTGATGTGGTCGTTCGTTGCCTCGATGTGGAAGACGAGACGGTCGCCGCCAGCATCGATGTAGGTCTCGAACCAGCGCTCCGGCTCCTCGATCATCATGTGGATGTCCAGGAACTGGTCGGTGACGCGGTTGACGGCCTTGGTCACGTCCGGCCCGAATGACAGGTTAGGCACGAAGTGGCCGTCCATGATGTCCACGTGGATCAAGTCGGCGGTGGGTACCTTTTCCACGTCCGCGCCGAGCGCGGCGTAATCGGCGGCCAGGATCGACGGGGCGATGTAGATCATGACTTCATCTTACGGAGAACGGACAGAAACATAGCGTCCGTGCCGTGCCGGTGCGGCCACATTTGTGCGCTGAGGTGCTCACCAAGCTCGCCCATCTCCGGAAGGAACTCGCGTGCGTCCAGCTCTTCAACGTCCCCCTTCGCCAGTTGCTTCTCGACGATCCCCCGCGTCTCCCGCGCATCCGGCGAACACGTGGAATACACCACCACACCACCGGGCTTGGCCAGATTCACGGCGGAGGCGAGCAGCTCTTCCTGCAGCGTGTTCAACTCAGCAATGTCGTCTTCGCTCTTGCGCCACCGGGCTTCAGGGCGGCGGCGCAGGGCACCTAGGCCGGAGCACGGGGCGTCCACAAGCACGCGGTCAAAGCCCGCCTCGAGACCGGGATTGCGCCCGTCGGCGACGTGGACCGTCACCGGCAAGCCTTCGGTGCTCTTGCGGATCAACTCAGCGCGGGTCTCCCCGATCTCCACCGCATCGACCGTTGCGCCGTCGATCGCGGCGATGGAGCCCATGAGCGCGGCCTTGCCGCCTGGGCCTGCGCACAGATCCAGCCAACGGCCGTGGTCGCCGCCGTCAGCCTCGACGGGCACTTCGGTCACCGCGCGGGCGATGAGCTGCGAACCCTCGTCTTGCACCGCCGCCATGCGGTCGCGCACCGGTTCGAGTGATCCTGGGTCACCGCCGTCGAGGTAGACAGCGTAGGGGCTGTAGCGCCCCTCCTCGCCACCGGTGACCAGTGCGAGCTCCTCCGCGCTCATCTCCCCCGGCCGCGCAACGAGATGCACTTTCGGCCGCTCCGAATCAGCTTTGAGCACCGCTTCCAATTCTTCTGCGGGTAACACCCGCGCGAACGAGCGCGCGATCCATTCCGGGTGCGCGGTGCGAAACGCGGTCGCCGCCGGCTCGTCGGACGGCGCGAGCTTATCCATCCATTCATGCGCCGACGTGCGCGCGACAGTGCGCAAGATGCCGTTGACAAAGCCCTTCGCCTTGCCTTGGCCTGCGGCCTCCGCGAGGCGCACTGAGGTGTCGACGGCAGCGTGGTCATCCACCCGCGTCATCAGCAGCTGGTAGGTGCCCAATCGCAACGCCGTCAACACGGCTGGGTCGAGCTCAGTCAGGGGACGCGACGAGCATTCCGCGATGACCGCGTCGAGGACCCCCAGCGTCCGCAACGTGCCGTAGGCCAGCTCGGTGGCAAAAGCAGCATCGCGGCCTTTGACTTTGCGTTCACGGAGGATTTGCGGCAGGACCAGGTTGCCGAACGCGTCCTCCGTCTCCACGCGCAGCACCGCGTCGAACGCGGCCTCGCGTGCAGCGTCGCCAATGCGCGAGTGCGCCTGCGGCCGCTTCTGCGTGTTGTGCCTTTGCTTCGGCTTTCCCTGCCTGGACTGGGACTGCCCTGGCTTGCCCTGCTGCGCGCTCTTCGTGCGCGACCGGAATCCGCCGCTCACTCGAAGACCACCTCCGCACCAGCTCCAGACCTGTCTTCAGAGCCGGAGGTGTGGAGGCCGCGGGCCCAGTCGGTGGCCCGCATCATCTTCTTTCCCGGGGGCTGGATCATGCCCAGCACAACGGACCCGTCGCCGGTGCCAACACGCACTTCGTCCTTGGAAATGGCCACATGCCCCGGCGCGAGTTGCTCGTGGGAGGGGGTGATGGGGCCGACTTTGTAGCGGGCGTCGCCAAGCGTTGTCCACGCTCCGGGGCCCGGTGTGTGGGCGCGAACGGCGCGGTCAATCTCCGCCGCGGAGGACTGCCAGTCAATGCGGGCATCATCTTTCGTGATCTTCGGCGCGTAGGTCGCCTCCCCCTCCTGCGGGGTGAATATCGCGGTGCCGGATTCCAGGTCATCCATGGTGCGGACAAGCAGGTCAGCACCGTCATAGGCCAGGCGCGTCAGCAGGTCATCCGCCGTGTCGGTGGCGCGGATTTCTTCTCGCTGTTGACCGATGATGTCGCCGGTGTCCAAGCCCTGGTCGATCCGGAACGTCGTGGCGCCGCTGAATTCGTCGCCGTGGAGAATCCCCGCCTGCACGGGGGCGGCCCCGCGCCACTGCGGCAGCAGCGAAAAGTGCAGGTTGATCCAGCCGTGGCGGGGAATGGTCAGAAAGTCCTCTGGGATGAGATTGCCGTAGGCGACAACGGGGATAGCGTCAGGGGCCAGCTCCGTCAGTCGGGCATGCGCCTCCTCGTTATCGCGAAGCGTCTCTGGGGTGAGCACCTCGATGCCGTGCTCCATAGCCAGCGCCTTGACCGGCGACGGATGCAGGGTGCGGCCGCGGCCCTTCTTCGCGTCCGGGCGGGTGAGCACTGCGACGACCTCGTGATCGGAGGCGATGAGCTTCTGCAGTGCGACGACGGCCGGTTCGGGTGTGCCTGCGAAAATCAATCTCATGCCCTGTCTCCTTCCTCAACCAGCTCCCCCTGTGCCTGGTACCAATCCGCACCGCGGATAACCGCCATGGCTTCCTTGCGCACCTCCGGCTCCAAACGCCGCAGGAACAGCACCCCGTCCAGGTGGTCTGTTTCGTGCTGGATGCAGCGCGCCAGCAAGCCGTTGCCGCGGATTGCCACCGGACGGCCGAACTCATCTTGGCCGCGAGCGATGACGTTCTCGTGCCGCTCCACCTCAGCCTGAATGCCCGGGATGGACAAACAGCCCTCTGGGCCGATCTGCACGTAGTCGTCGATCGGCTCCCACACCGGATTGATCAGGGCGCCGCGCATGCCGTTGCAGTCGTAGACAAAAATGCGCTTGGTCAGCCCGATCTGGTTGGCAGCCAAGCCCACGCCGCCGGCGGCATCCATCGTCTCCAGCATGTCACTGACCAGCGTGCGTAGCGCTTCGTCGAACGTGTCGATGCGGGTGGCTTCGGAATTGAGCACCGGATCCCCGAAGATCCTGATGGGGCGAACTGTCATGGGCGCGAGTCTAACCAATGTCCATCGGATTGATGGTGATGCGCAGCGGCGCCTCCTGTTTGCGGGTGGCGCGGTTCACGTTCGCCGCCCGCAGCGCCTTGCCCAGCGCAGTGCGCGTCGACAGCGGGGCGCGGATGAGCACGCGCTGTTGATAGGTCTCGTCACCAAGGTCAACCGGGCCGAGCACCTCCGCGTGCGGCGGCAAATCGATGTGCGCCAGGAAATCCGTCAGCGACTCCCTAGGCGAATCCACCGCCGCCATGTGCACCGCGGGCGGGAACCGCACCTCACGCCGCGCTTCCAGCTCGTGGGCCGCATATCCGGGCGCATCCCAGCGGATGAGGTGCTGGACGACGGGCAGCGCGGGGTCTGCGACAACGACAACGTCGCCTTGCTTATCGACGAGCCCCGCCGCCCCCATCCACTTCGCCAACGCCTCCTCACTCGCCCGCATGTCCGGGCGGCCGAGCAACGCCCACGTATCTAACAGGACAGCGGCACCATAACCTCCGCTGGCGCGTGGTTCTGCCCCCGGCGTGGCGACGACGATGGCGGGCCCGCCCGGCACCTCCTTGAGAATCTTCTCTCCCCAGGACATGATCACCTTGGCCGGTGCGAAGGCGCGGCCGAGTTCTTCCGCGGTGCGCTGCGTTCCCAGCACGACGGCCCTCAGGCGGTGCGAGCCGCACACGGGGCACACGTACGACGAGTCCATCCGCCCACACCAGCGGCATGTCGGTGCGGCGGCTTCCCCGCCACTGGGCAGGCCCAGCGGTCCGTTGCACGCGCGGCAGCGAGCTGGTTCGCGGCAATTTCCGCACGCCAAGGACTGCACATACCCGGTGCGCGGTACTTGGAACAACACCGGCTTGTCGGCGGCCAGCGCCTTGCGTGCGGCCTCGAACGCGACAGACGGGATGCGGGCAGCGGCCGCGCGCGGGTCTTTCTCCAACGCGAAGTCGCTGTCGCCAGCAGCGTGAATGAACGGCGACCGAGCCCGCACCGTCGCACGCGGCGCCACCAAGTCGTGCGCCCACCCGGATTCCACAAGCAACTGCGTCTCCGCCGTGCGTGCGTGGCCACCGATGATGAGCGAGGCCTTCTCGATCGCTGAGCGCGTAGTCAGCACCTCTCGCGCGTGGGTGTACGGGGCGCGCGGGTCGACGAGAGAATCGTCGCCGTCGAACATCACGACGGCTAGTTGCAGCTTTTCGACGGGCGCGAACCCCGCCGACCGCGTCCCCACCACAATCCGGCCCTGCCCATGCAGCACCGACAGGAACCGGCTGTACCGGGCCTGGGGGCCGAGCGAAGCCGTGAGCGTGGTGATCTGCCGCGGCCCCACCAGCTCGCGCAGGGCTGCATCGACCGTGTCCACGTCCGTCTGGTCGGGCACGACAATGAGGACTCCCCCGCCGTCCTTCGCCACCTTCGTGGCCAGCGCCGCCAGCGCGGCAGCCCAATCGTCGCCAGGCGCAATCTGCCAGGCCGCCCGCGCGAGTGTTCCGCCGATGACGGCATCAACAAAGGATTCCCCGTGCTCGTAGGCGCTCCAGGCGCTCAAGTCCGGCTCGGCTGCCTCGCCCAGCTCTTCCCACGCTGTGGTGGTGTCCGTTTCCTCGGCTTTGGTGTGGCGCGGCGGGATAGCGGTGCGGATGAGGTCGGACCGGGTGGCGGCGTATCGGTCGGCTAATGCGTCGATAAGCAAGCGCATGCGCTCTGGATAAACCACCTCCGGGGAGACGACACGCCCAATGAACCGCAGTTTCCCCTCGTGATCGCTGGTGGCGGCGCGCTCGAGCACCAGCGCATCCACGAGCCGCCCCGCAAAACGAATGCGCACACGCACGCCCGGCTGCGCGGCTTCCGAGTCTGATTCGGCCACCAGGTAATCAAACGGCCGGTCCAAATGCGGCAAACCCAGAAGCGGCAAGACACGCGCAACAGGGTTGTCCGTGGCGAGCGTCTTAGGCATGCCCCACATCGTAGCTTGACCCCTGGACACCACCGACGCATACTCAATGCAGCTGTGTGCAGTGCGCATTCAGTTGCGCGCTGACTGTCTCTACCCTGTTGTGCCCCGGAACATGATGAAACGCTCTCTATTCTCCGTGCTTGCGGCTGCCGTCTGTGTAGTTCCCCTAGCGGCGCCTGCCGCCCCCGCAGCGGCTGACCCGAGCTCTGCTGACCCCGCGCTCACGCTCGACACCGAGACGCTGCAAACACCGTCGATGAGCGTCGTGCCAGAGCCATCCGGCGAGGCCATGCCGAAGCTCGATGTCCCGTCGGAGGACTGCTCCGACTGCGTGGCGGTCACGTTTGATGACGGCCCTTCCGACGAGACCGTCCGCCTGCTCAACATTCTGCGCGACATGGACGCCAAGGCCAGCTTCTTTGTCATCGGGACGGGTGCCGAACTACGACCCGGCATATTGCGCCGCATGCTCAACGACAAGCACACCATCGCCAACCACTCGCGCAACCACCCGCCGCTGTCCACGCTCGCCGACGCTGGCATTATGAACGAGCTCGACGTGACCAACGCCGACATCAAGGATGCCGTGTTCTGGGGTCCGCGCTGGCTGCGCCCGCCCTATGGCGACATGGACGCCCGTGTGGCCTCCATCGCCGGCAGCCGCGGTCTCTCGCTGGCAATGTGGGATGTGGACACCAACGACTGGCAGCACCACAACGCAGCAACGTCGTGCGATATCGCCGTCGGTCAATCCCAGCCTGGCTCGATCATTCTGCTGCACGACATCCACACAGAAAGCGTCGACGCCGTCCCGTGCATCATTGACGGGCTGCGCGCGAAAGGCCTGCGCCCTGTCAGCCTCGACGAGATGATTCCCGAGCCGGAAGCCGGCAGGACCTACACCAACAAATTCACCCCCGCGTCTTAGGCACCTTCACGCCCGGCCCCCGGCAGCGCCTAGAGTGTGAGGCCATGGACGAAGAGAGAACTGGCTGGACTAAAGCGACCCCCTACATCGTGATGGCCGCCTACGTGGTGGGGCCGCTCGTGCTCATTCCCCTCGGCAGCGTCGCGCTCGTCATTGCGTTCATCTTCGCCACCGCCGCCATCGCCGGGCTTATCGACGGCTACACCCACCGGTTCACGTGGTCGCTGCCCTTCTTCACCGGCGCGGGCTTCGCCATCGCCAAGATCCTCTACTTCAACGACGGGACCTTCATATACGCGTTCGGGTGTTTCCTCCTCACCGCGGCGGCTGCGGCGATTGGCGCGACGCTGTCACCAAAGGCGCCTGCGCGCCCCGAGGAGGCTTAACCCATGGAAACGTGGAGTTTGCGCCACCCCGAATACGGCCTCATTGAGGTCCGCGCCGGTTTCGACCAGGAGTTCCGGGACATCCACTCCGATTGGCCCAGCAGCAGTGACGACGAAAAGAGCGGCGGCACGCAGCTCACCGCAGACTCGTCGCTCGTTGAGCGCGCCCAATCGAGGTTCCGCAATCCGCGCACCCGCGTCGAAGTGCTTGTCGACGGCCGCCCCCAACACCGCTTCGAGCAACTCGAATCCGACCGCTTTCACCTATTCGTCCGCGCTCCCTCCCAAGGCGCGCCAGACGAACTGCGCCCCATGGCGACCCTCGGTGTCGACCGCAGCAAACCCAACCTGAAGGTCGTTGTGAGCCCCTTCAGGGAGATCCTGCAAATCGACTTCCGCGAGGGCGACACAGTTGTGGAGTTCGATCCGCCACCGGGGAGCCGGGGTGAGAAACGTCGTCAAGCGATGGAGTCGAGCGACCTGAAGCGCACCGCAATCCCTATCCTCGAGGGGCTGGGCAAAGGTGGCTGGGCTCTGCTGATCCTGCTGCTCGGGCCCCTGCTGGCGCGGCTGCTTCCGGACTGGGAGATACCAGACATCACCCTGCCTTCGCCGCCGCATATGGATCTACCGGTGCCGAACCTGCCGCAGATGAACCTGCCGACCTTCGACCTCTCGCTGGATATCCCGGACCTGCCGGAGCTGCCCGAATGGGTGAAAGTGGTCATCGAGCACAGCAATATTTGGCTGCCGATCGTCGTCGGCATCGTGGTGGGCATTGTCGCGTTGCGCAACCACCGGAAATCGGAGGCGCAGAAGCGGCAATGGGGCGAAACCCGCGACGAGCGCGAACCGCGCGACTAGATTCCGGCGGCGGCCTTCAGGTCGTCGACCTTGTCCAGCGCCTCCCACGGGAAGTCCACGTCGGTGCGGCCGAAGTGGCCATACGCCGCCGTCGGCGCGTAGATCGGGCGCAGCAGGTCGAGCTCGCGGATGATCGCCGCGGGGCGCAGGTCGAAGACCTTTTCCACAGCCTGCTGAATAGACTCACTGGTCTGTCCTTCAGCTGCGGTGCCGAAGGTCTCCACGTAGAGACCCACCGGCGTCGCCCGGCCAATCGCGTAGGCGACCTGGACCTCGACGCGTTTGGCCAGGCCTGCGGCGACAATGTTCTTGGCCACCCAACGCATCGCGTACGCCGCAGAACGATCCACCTTCGACGGATCTTTGCCGGAGAACGCGCCGCCGCCGTGGCGGGCCATGCCACCGTAGGTGTCCACGATGATCTTTCGGCCGGTCAGCCCCGCATCCCCCATCGGTCCGCCGAGCACGAAGGATCCCGACGGGTTGACCAGCAGCTTCGTCTCGTCGGTTAAGAAGTCTTCCAGGCCCGCTTCCCGGAGGACGTGCTCGAGGACGTGGGTGCGCAGTGCGTCGACAAGCTCCTGGCCCGTGAAGTCCGGATCGTGTTGCGTAGAGATGACCACAGTGTCCAGGTAGACGGGTGTGTCACCGTCGTAGGCGTAGGTGGCCTGCGTCTTGCCGTCCGGGCGCAAGCCGCGCACAATGCCGTCCTTGCGCACCTGCGTCAGGCGGCGCGACAGGCGGTGGGCCGTGGAGATCGGCAGCGGCATGAACTCGGGCGTCTCGTCGGTGGCGTAGCCGAACATGAGGCCCTGGTCGCCGGCACCGGCCTTGTCCTCCGCTTCGGTCGACTCGTTGGAGCGAACCTCGAGTGAATCCGTCACGCCGTCGGAAATCTCCGCGGATTGGTCACCGATCGCGATGTTCACGCCGCAGGTGCGACCGTCGAATCCGACCTCCGAAGAGGTGAATCCGATCTCGACGAGTTTGTCGCGCACCAGCTTCGCAATGTTCGAGTAGGCCTGGGTGGTCACCTCGCCCACCACGTGCACCTGGCCGGTGGTCACGAGCGTTTCCACCGCCACACGCGAATGCGGGTCCTGGGCGAGCATGTCGTCGAGAATGGTGTCAGAAATGGCGTCACAAATCTTGTCCGGGTGGCCCTCGGTCACGGACTCGCTGGTGAAAAGGCGGTGGAAGGTCATGGTGCCCAAGAATAGACCAAGCGGTCTAATTGGGCAACAGCTTCTCTATCGCGTCCCAAATACCGGCCGCCACCTCGTGCTTTGTGCCGTCGGCGACCTCCTCAACGCCGCCGTCCTTCGACAGCAGCCAGCCGCTGTTGCGCTTCTCACCGAACACTTTGCCGCCACTGACGTCATTGACCATGAGCATGTCCGCGCCCTTGCGCGCGAGTTTCGCCTTGCCGTGCTCGAGCGGGGTGTCTGTCTCCGCCGCGAATCCCACGATCGTCGCAGGCACGTGCTTGTCGACGAGCCCCTTCAAAATGTCCGGGTTCTCCACCAACTTCACGGTGCTGAGCGAGTCGTCCGCCTGGCCCTTCTTCAGCTTGCTGGTCGCCTCTTCCTCTGGGCGGTAATCGGCAACGGCGGCGGCCATGATGACGATGTCTGCGCCTTCCGCCGCGTCATTGACCGCCTGTTCCATGTCACGGGTGGAGCGCACCCTGACGATGTTCGCGCCCGGTGGGGTGAACAGCTCATCCGTGGCACCGGCGACGATCGTGACGTCCGCCCCACGGTGTACAGCGATGTCCGCGAGCGCAAACCCCTGGCGCCCCGAGGACCGGTTACCGATGAAGCGCACGGGATCAATATTCTCCTGCGTTCCGCCGGCGCTGATGACGACCTTCTTGCCCTCCAGCGAGCGCTCAAACCGCCCCCGCTTGACGACGGTGCGCGCCATCTCCGCAATCTGCTCCGCCTCCAACATGCGACCCGCACCAGTGTCCGTGCCCGTCAGCCGGCCGTGGGCAGGTTCGAGCACGATCACGCCGCGGCGGCGCAGCGTTGCAACGTTGTCGCGCGTAGCCGGGTTCTCCCACATCTCCGTGTGCATTGCCGGGGCGAGCACCACCGGACACGTGGCGACGAGCACAGTTGCCGTCAACAGATCATCCGCCCTGCCTGCCGCGATGCGCGCGATGGTGTCCGCTGTCGCCGGGGCGATGACAATGAGGTCGGCCTCCTTGCCCACGCGGACGTGCTGGACCTCATCCACCTTCGCGAACACGCCCGTATCCACCGGGTTGCCCGAAAGAGCCTCGAACGTAGCGGCGCCGACGAAGTTCAGTGCGGCCGGGGTAGGCACGACGCGCACGCTATGCCCCGCTTCGGTGAACTCGCGGACGAGGTGGCACGCCTTATAGGCCGCAATGCCTCCGGCAACACCAACGACGACATTGAGGGGCGTGTGCTCAAAGGTCATATCTGCAGACTGGTCGCTCATGTGGTCCGAGCTTACCTGCAGTAGCGGCCATAATCTGGTCGCTCCTCCCGCACTGCCCGGCCGCAACTATCCGCCTGGCCACAGCCCGGTCGCGGCTATCTGCGCGGTTCGCGCACCCACGCGCCGATCACACCCGGCACCACTTCGGGTGCCTCGCCGAGCAGCGCCTTAAGGTTGCCTTCGCGCTCGACAGCAGACGTGACCGCCTGCACCCGGCCCTTCTTGCCCTTCCGGCCGCGGTTGGCTCCACCGCCGTAGGCCCCCGGCACACCCGCAGCACCACCACGTGCTGCTTGGTTGCCCTGACCGCCAATGAAGGTGTTCGACCCCGCGCCGCCAGCACCCGCACCTGCTCCTGCGCCCGGTCCAGCGCCCACACCGGGGCCAAGACCTCCCGCTCCGGCACCCGCACCTGCTCCCAGGCCTCCCGCACCGGAGCCCGATCCGGCACCAAGCCCGCCTGCGCCTGCTCCGGCTCCAAAGCCGCCAGTGCCGAAGCCGCCAGCACCCATGCGGCCGAGTCCACCTGTCCCCCGGGCTCCGCCAGTGCCTGCTCCTGTGCCGGCCCCCGCGCCAGCGAACGGCGCGCCACCAAAGCCTGACGCAGCAGCTGCCGACCCGCCGCCGGCACGGCCCGGATTCCCCATCGGTGCCACTGCCAAGCCAGGCCCGCCACCAGTCATTGCGCCACCGACTGGTGCCGACAAGCTACCCGGCAAAGAAGCCCCAGCGCCCGCCGGCAGAGGCGGAAGTGAAGGCGCTGCCGCACTCGCCGCCTGGGTCGGAGTCGCACCGGCAGCGATAGATTGCAACATGTCGGGGTTGGGGCGGCCGACTTGAGAGATGACCTCGGCTGGCGTTGTAGCACGGGCAAGTTCACCGTAGCCGGCGTCCGCAAACGCGTCCTGCATCACCTTGGGCAGCGGAATCGACTCGAAAGCACGACCGGCCTGAACGTCCGGCGCCGTCACCCCGGAACCGCCACCGCTTGGAGAATCCAAAGGCAAGAGCAGTTGCGTAAAGCTGGGGGTTACCGGCACCAATTCGGCCGTCAGTTTCGGGGAGAATGTTTCAAGAAACGTCTCTTCGAACGCCTTTGCCAGGCCTGGACTCCCTGACGCCCTCATCACCGCTAACGCCGACGCCGTTTGAAGTGAATTGGATTCCGTCACAAGAACAAGGTCTGCAGTATGCGCAGCCAATATCCCCGCCTTGGCCGAATACGCGGTGCCGGCGATTTCCACAGAACTGAGATGAGACATGGCGCGCTGGATTGCGGGAGTCTCCGACGACGATGCCAGCAGACTGAGCGCCTGCGGAATAGCGCTCACAGCGTCCCCGACGGATGTGGCTGTACCGAGCCAGTTCTCCGAGATACCCGTCATCGAACCAACATCCGTCGCGATGAGCTGGCCAAATAGGGTCTCCAGACTGAAGGGACGTCCAGCAAAAGGGTTCAAAGCCGCGAACAGGCTCGTAGTCGGCTTAGCAACGGTGAGCGAATCGATCTTCTCCTCCGTGCGCGCACGCGCTGCACCGCCATCGACCTGGTCGAACGCAGTGGCGTTCATTAAGTCCATGTTTCGAAACGCAGCCGAGTTGAACCGCAATATGTCCGCAGCGTTTTTAAGGAGCTCAGCCAAAGCCTTAGTAGCCTCCGGTTCACTGACGGAACTGATATCCATGTGCATAGAGCCCGCACTGTCAAGCCCTGAGACCTGCGAGTAAGCCCCCGCACCGCCGAAGCCGAACCCGATTTTGCTACTAACTAAACCGCTACTAGCATCCCGCAGTACGCCAGACGCCTGGTCTATGGACCCCGCATCCCAGTTCAAACCCATAAAGCTCCCCCAAAAGCTGTCAAACGATCTTGTAAAGGCTTTCCATGATGTCTACGGCTTTCGCACACAGAGCATCGTAATCCGTTTCCTCGAGACCTACCCCGACGATTGCTCCAAGTTGCCCGCGCTCAGTGTCCACCGCGGCCACGCAACTCAGACCTGCGCGTTCCCGGCCCCGGTAGGTGAATAGACCAGGTACGACATCCGAGACACCAACTGCGGAATCCACCCCGCTTGCTTCCAACTCCTTCAAAGAAACTGGAATTGTTCCCAGTGCATAACCGTTCATTGAATCCGAGCTTGTCATTGGGCAACTTAGGCCTTCAACGTCACGCAGATTCTGAGTTTGCCCCGTTGATTTGAATCCGATTTTTGCAAACTCTTCAGCGGAAATCTCTTGGCAGGGGTCAAAGAGGTTATCTTTGATGTCTTCGTAAACGAAGTCCCCTAGCTCAAGAGTTCCGCTCCGGAAGTGGAACGCTGGGCGTTCCACTTCCGGTTCCCCTGTGGCCGGTAAACCGCCCTCGGTCTGGTTGTCTCCCTGGGCTGGTATGCCCAAGTTCTGAACTTCCAAACCGCAGCCAGCTAGAGTTAGCGCCAACATAACCCCAATGACGATGGAGAACCCCCGATCTCTCATTTCCCCCGTCCTTTCCCAGCGCGGCGGATCATCGTCGGTTAGTGCTGACTCTGGCTAGCTACCACCTCGGTGTTCAGACCCCTAGACCTAACCTTGGTGGTGAAAATGATCTTATCCGGTGCCGCAGGATGCGCGACCGGAAGCGCTCTGCATACGAATTTGATTGCTCAGGCAACCATCAGCTAATGGCAGGTGGGAACGCGTGTCGCATAACGGAAAACTCATCAAAACAAACAAAATCGGCGGCACCCCCAAATTAGGGTAACCAG
This sequence comes from Corynebacterium sp. CCUG 71335, assembly GCF_024454075.1. Classification (NCBI taxonomy): domain Bacteria; kingdom Bacillati; phylum Actinomycetota; class Actinomycetes; order Mycobacteriales; family Corynebacteriaceae; genus Corynebacterium; species Corynebacterium sp. CCUG 71335. The sequence continues at coordinate 65,411 of NZ_JAGPYY010000004.1, read as the reverse complement.
CGTCTTGATTCGACATTTACGCTGGCTAGATGCACTTTCCGGGCGTGGAAGGAAGCTGCAACCTGCGATCCCTAACACCGTTTGCGTTGCACACTGTAGTGCGCAACGCACGCTTTACCGGGTCTTGAGGCGTCGTTAGCCTGAGAAACATGAACTTCACTTCGCTAATACAAGCTGTGGCAGAGGCACCGTTAGACGCCTTGTCGGGCTTCGACCGGTCTGCCGCGCTCGCTGCGGGCTTGTCCCCCGCGCGCGTTGGCGAATGGCAACTCGTCCACAGTGCGTACTTCGGGCCCACGCGCTCGACTCAAGCGGCCCGGGATCAACGTGACGCCGCTTCGGCGGCCCGCGAGGCTGCGATTAGCCTTGACATGCTCGCCGTGATTGAACGCAGCATCAGCCATCTGGAGTCGGACGCGCAGCGCGGGGAGTTCAGGGGGCGGTTGCTTAAAGCGTCGACAAGCGTGACGACGTGCCAAGCGCTGCGCAGCCTCGCCAAAAGCATCGTCCCAGCCAGAAAGCCGAGCCCGAACAAGTCCGTCCGCGTCAGCACGTCGTGCAACGGACTACGCACCGCGGTCATCACCGCATGCGAGCACGTCATGGCCGACCTCGAAGCCGCGCTGAGAGCAGATATCGACGCCGATCACCCCGCCGGGCCCCAGATGGCCGCCGCCTTCGAGGAGCTCATGCGCAGCGGTGCGGGTGTTCCTCACGCAGCGCCCCGACCGTTGATTCTCGTGCCAGCCCCTGAGCTGTCACGCATCATCGCAGGTGAAGGGGATGAGGTCGTGCTTGGGCTGACCGACGGCACCACGATCACCGGCGCCGATTTCCTGGCCTCCTACTTCGCCAACGGCGTGCACGGCCTCGAAGTCGCGTTGTTCCACCCTACGGAGGGTCCAGTCAACCTCTACCGCAGCCGTCGTTTCGCCAGCCCGAAGCAACGCACGTTGGCCAAGGCGACGCAACCGATCTGCGCGAGCCCGGACTGCCGCATGCCGGCCGAGCACTGCGAGATCCACCATGTCGACCCGTGGAAGAACGGCGGGCCCACTAACATGAACAACCTCACCGTTTTGTGCAGCTACCACAATCGCATGAACGACGATGACGACCACATCCACAAACGCGGCCGCATCGCCATCAATAACGGGCGCCCCACCTGGGTCTCCCCGACTGGCCACCCGCGGGCGAATACACGCCACCCGTACGGCGCAATGACAACCCTTTTCGGTGAGATCCCCACACCGAAGCAACGATCCAGCCACGCAATGGCCAGATAAGCGCCACTCAACATGACCCGGTCCGCAGGGCGGTCGCCGGGCAGTTTGGCGCGCCCGGAATCGGACGAATATTAAAAGGCGCGAGCTCCGACATAAACGTCGATAAGCTCGCGCCTTGAAGCGTGGGTGCTTACTGGCCCTCTTCGTGCTCCAGCAAGCCTGCTTCGATCTCGCGGAGAGCGATGGACAGCGGCTTCTCGCCCTGCTGCGGGGTGACCAGGGGGCCGATGAACTCGAACACGCCCTCGTCCTGCTCCTGGTAGTAGCTGTTGATCTGGCGGGCGCGCTTAGCGGCGAAGATCACCAGGGCGTACTTGGAGGAGACTTTGGTCAGCAGTTCGTCGATAGGCGGGGCGGTAATGCCTTCGGGCGCGTCGTACACGTGCTCGTTGGCTTCTGCATTAGCTAGGTCGTTGGTCATGCTCACACCTATTCGTTGTTCGGACGGCGGACGCTCAAGAGAATATCATTGATCTCTTGGACCGCGTCATCCAGGTCATTGTTGATAATGACGTCGTCGAATTCGTCTTGGGCGGCGAGCTCAGCGCGAGCCGTTTCAAGTCGGCGCGCAATAACGTCATCGGACTCGGTGGCGCGGCCGGTAAGACGCTCGACGAGCACCTCCCAGGACGGGGGCGCCAGGAAGACGGTCACTGCCTCAGGCATGATCGCCTTGATGTTGCGGGCACCTTCCAGGTCGACTTCGACGAGAACCGGCCGGCCAGCCGCCAGCGCCTCGCGCACGGGCTGCGCCGGAGTGCCGGAACGTTGCAGGCCGCCGTGAATCTCAGCCCACTCGAGCATCTCGCCGGAGTCGATGCGGTTCTGGAATGCCTCCCGAGTGACAAAGAAGTAGTCCTTGCCGTCCACTTCCCCAGGGCGCGGGTCGCGGGTGGTCATAGAAACGGAGAAATATAGGTCCTCGACCGCCTCGCGCAGCCGCCGCACGATGGTTGACTTACCAACGGCGGAAGGGCCAGCCAAAACTACCAGCCGGCCCTTCCCGTTCACGTTTGTCACGGATTGTGCCTTAAGCGTCGAAGCCGAAGCGCTTGAGCAGAGCGCGGCGCTGACGGTCGCCGAGGCCGCGCAGACGGCGGGTCTGGGCGATCTCGAGTTCCTCCATGATCTCGCGAGCCTTGACCTTGCCCACCTTCGGCATTGCCTCGAGGAGTGCGGAGACCTTGGTCTTGCCGATGATCTCGTCGGACTCAGCCTTGTCCAGGACTTGCTTGAGGTCGGTGTCTCCACGCTTGAGGGATGCCTTGAGCTCGGCGCGCTGCTTGCGTGCCTCGGCAGCCTTAGCGAGTGCTTCCTGGCGCTGTTCCGGGGTCAGTTCGGGAAGGGCCACTGGGTTCCTCCATGTCTATTGGGGTCTGTTGGGTCTGGTGAAAACGGACCAGGGATGAACCTGTCCGGCGCCGACGCCGCGAATTACATCGCTGCAATCTGCCGACTTCGGGCAAGTGTATCACTGGGAATTTTCTGACGCGATCGACACGACTGCATTTTGCCATGTCAGCGCATGTGGCCGCGTCAACGCCTATAACCTACCAGCAGTTTTAGTTGAGCTGTTAACTAGGGTCGCCACTACGCGCGCCCCACCAGCGCTTTCGCACGTTTCCGCAGTTCAGAGGTGTCGGGTCCGGCGCTGAGAACCGAGCGGGAAACGTTGGGAAAGGCCAGGTTATCGCCGGCGATGCGGGTGACGTCGTCAAGCGTTGCGCCCTGCGCGCCGACGCCGGGCATGAGCACGGGAGCATTGAGTCCGTCAAGCACGGGAGGCTTTGCGACGGTCGCACCGACCACCACCCCGACGTGCCCGATGCGCATACCGCGGTTGTAGTCGGCGCACTCATCGACCATGGTCTGCGCGAGCGTCGTGCCGGTGCCGGACAGCGTTTGCGATTGCAGAGCTTCAGCTTCCGGATTCGAGTTCGCCGCCATGATGAACACGCCCCGGCCCTCACGCCCCGCCATCTCAATCGCTGGTGTGAGCGATCCGGCGCCGAGGTACGGGGTGAGTGTCACCGCGTCGGCCCGCAGCGGCGAGCGGTCGTCGAGCCAGGCGTAGGCGTAGCCCTCCATCGTCGAGCCAATGTCGCCGCGTTTCGCGTCGGCGCAGCTCAAGCTCTCGCTTTCGCGGATCTGCTCCAACGTCTCCTCGAGCACCGCGAACCCCGCGGCGCCGAAGCGCTCGAAAAAGGCGACTTGCGGCTTGATCAACGCGACGTGGCCGACGAAGGCGTCCACGCACCGGCGCGAGAACTCTCGCAGGCCGTCGACGTCGCAGCTCAAGCCCCAGTCACGCAGGAGCGACTCGTGCGGGTCGATGCCGACGCAGAGCCGACCGAAGTCGTCGCCTGCCGCGGCGAGCCGCTCACCAAAAGGTGCGCGCGCCACTACTTCGCCTCCGTAGTTGCGGGGGTGTGCTCGAGTTCTTGCAGGCTGGTCACGGTAATCTCGTTGGCGCGCAGAGCTTCGATGCCCTGGACCGCAGCGACGATGCCCTGCACGTTTGTCATCAGCGGCACGTTGCTGGTCACGGCGGCTGCGCGGATCTCGTAGCCGTCCTGGCGGGCGCTGCCGGAGCCGGCAGGGGTGTTGAGGATCATGTCGATCTCACCGTCGTAAATCCGGTCGACGATCGACTTGCCGTCGGCACCGTCACGCACCTCGGAGGCCTTCAGCGCGGTCTCGCAGTCAATCCCGTTGCGGCGCAGCATCTGGGCGGTACCGCCGGTGGCCACGATCCGGAAGCCCATCGTGAACAGGCGCTGGATGGGGAAGATCACCGCACGCTTGTCGCGGTTGGCCACCGACACAAACACCGTGCCCTCCTTCGGCAGCGCGCCGAAAGCAGCCGCCTCGGCCTTGGCGTAGGCCACACCGAAGCTGGGTGCCAGGCCCATGACCTCACCGGTGGACTTCATCTCCGGGCCAAGAGTGGTGTCCATGACCTTGCCCTCTGGGCTGCGGAATCGGGTGAACGGCAAGACTGCTTCCTTGACTGCGATCGGGTGCTCGAGTGGCAAGGACCCGCCGTCGTAGGTGCGGGGAAGCAGACCTTCGTCGATAAGCTCAGCGATGGTGGAGCCCATCATGATGCGCGAGGCAGCCTTCGCCATGTGCACGCCGGTCGCCTTGGAGACGAACGGGACCGTGCGCGACGCACGCGGGTTGGCCTCAATCACGTAGAGAATGTCGTCCTTCAGAGCGAACTGCACATTCATCAGACCCTTGACACCGATGCCTTCGGCGAGTGCGACGGCGGAGCGGCGGACCTTCTCAATGTCCTCCGGGCCGATCGTCATCGGCGGCAGCGCGCAGGCGGAGTCGCCGGAGTGAATGCCGGCTTCCTCAATGTGCTCCATGACGCCGCCGAGGTAAATGTCGGTGCCGTCGGACAGTACGTCGACGTCGATCTCGATCGCGCCCTCCAGGAAGCGGTCCACCAGCACCGGGTGATCCGGGGTCAGCTCAGTGGCACGGTTGATGTAGTCCTCCAGGCTGGCCTCGTCGTACACGATTTCCATGCCGCGGCCGCCGAGCACGTAGGACGGGCGGACCAGCACCGGGTAACCGATCGACCCAGCCACCGTACGCGCCTCCTCGAAGGAGGTCGCGGTGCCGAACGCCGGGGCGGGCAGCTTGCCGGCCTCGAGCACCTTGCCGAATTCGCCACGGTCTTCGGCCAGGTTGATGGCTTCGGGGGTAGTGCCCACGACCGGGACGCCGGCGGCGGCAAGCTTCTGCGCAAGGCCGAGCGGGGTCTGGCCACCGAGCTGAACAATCACGCCGGCGACAGTGCCGCTTTCCCGCTCCGCGCGGTAGATCTCCATGACGTCCTCGAACGTCAACGGTTCGAAGTAGAGGCGGTCGGCGGTGTCATAGTCCGTGGACACGGTCTCCGGGTTGCAGTTGACCATGACCGTTTCGTAGCCGACGCGCGAGAGCTCTAGTGCTGCGTGAACGCAGGAATAGTCGAACTCGATGCCCTGGCCAATGCGGTTCGGGCCGGAGCCCAAGATGATGACCTTCTCGCGGGAATTGTCGCCAGCGCCCGCGCCAGAAGACGAGACTTCGGACTCGGCGTTCGGGTCGTACTCGTACGCGGAGTAGAGGTACGGCGTCTGCGCCTCGAACTCGCCGGCGCAGGTGTCCACGGTCTTGTACACGGGGTGGACGCCCAGGGACCAGCGCAGGGAGCGCACGCCGTCTTCGCCGGCGAGCTCCGGGCGCAGGGCTGCGATCTGAGCGTCGGACAGCCCGTAGACCTTGGCCTCGCGCAGCAGCTCAGCGTCGAGCACGGGGGCGTCGATAAGCGTCTGCCGGAAGTCGACGAGCGCCTTGAGCTCGGCGAGGAACCACGGGTCGATGCTGGATGCTTCGTAGACCTGGTCGATGGAGGCGCCAAGCCGCAGCGCGAGTTCTGCGTCATAAAGGCGCTTATCGGTGGGCACGCGCAGGTCATCGAGCACCGCAGCGAGGTCGTTTTCGCGGCCTTCGGCGAAGTAAGCATCCGGGCGCGTCCAGAAACCGTTCGGCTTGTCCTCCATGGAGCGCATGACTTTGTTCAGGCCCTGGATGTAGTTGCGGCCGATGCCCATGGCCTCGCCGACCGCCTTCATGGAGGTGCCCAGCGTGTCATCGGCGCCGGGGAATTTCTCGAAGGCGAAACGCGGCATCTTCACGATCACGTAGTCGAGCGCGGGCTCGAACGCGGCCGGGGTGACGCCGGTGATGTCATTGGTGATCTCGTCGAGCGTGTAGCCGATGGCGAGCTTGGAGGCGATCTTCGCAATCGGGAAACCGGTCGCCTTTGACGCCAATGCCGAAGAACGGGACACACGCGGGTTCATCTCGATGGTGATGATGCGCCCGTCGACCGGGTTGACCGCGAACTGGATGTTGCAGCCGCCGGTATCCACGCCGACTTCGCGGATGATCGCGATGCCTTGGTCGCGCATCGTCTGGTACTCGCGGTCCGTCAACGTCAGCGCTGGAGCGACGGTGACAGAGTCGCCCGTGTGCACGCCGAGCGCGTCGACGTTCTCGATCGACGCGATGACCACAACGTTGTCATCGCCGTCGCGCATGAGCTCCAGCTCGAATTCTTTCCAGCCAAGGATGGACTCCTCGATCAAGACGTTCGCTTCCGGGGATGCTTCCAACCCGTCGCCGGCGATGCGCTCGAGGTCCTCCATGGTGAACGCCAGGCCAGAGCCGAGGCCGCCCATGGTGAACGACGGGCGGACGACGACGGGTAGACCCAGCTCAGCGACAGTGTCGCGGACCTCGTCCATGTTGAAGCAGACACGGGAGCGGGCGGACTCGCCGCCGATCTTCTCCACGATGTCCTTGAACATCTGGCGGTCTTCGCCGCGTTCGATCGCATCGATGTTGGCACCGATGAGCTCCACGCCGTGCTTGTCCAGGATGCCCTGGCGGTCCAGTTGAATCGCGGCGTTGAGCGCCGTTTGTCCACCGAGAGTCGCGAGAATCGCGTCGACGGGGTTGCCCTGCTCCGCCTCACGGGCGAGGATCATGTCGATGTACTCCGGCGTGATCGGCTCGACGTAGGTGTGGTCGGCGAACTCCGGGTCGGTCATGATCGTCGCCGGGTTGGAGTTGATCAGGGTGACGCGCAGGCCTTCTTCTTTGAGCACGCGGCAAGCCTGGGTGCCGGAGTAATCGAATTCGCAGGCCTGGCCGATGACGATCGGACCGGAGCCGATGACCAGGACGTGGTTGATGTCTTCGCGTTTCATTTAAGCATCCTTCCCATTGGCCGAGTGGTTCTCCATCAGGCCGATGAACTGGTCAAAAAGCGGGTTTGCGTCGTGCGGCCCGGCTGCGGACTCGGGGTGGTACTGCACGGAGTAGGCCATGCCGGTTTCCAGGGCGACGCCTTCGACGACGTCGTCGTTCAAGCAGGTGTGGGTGACCACGGCAGGGCCGAAGTCAGTGTCGAAGGTGCGGCCGTCCTTGACATCGTCTGCTGTGAATCCGTCCGGCATCTGCAAGGCAAAGCCGTGGTTCTGCGAGGTGATGTCGATCTTGCCGGTGACGTGGTTTTTCACCGGGATGTTCACACCCCGGTGGCCGAATTTGAGCTTGTAGGTCTCCAGTCCCAGCGCGCGGCCGAGGATCTGGTTGCCGAAGCAGATGCCGAACAGTGGAATGCCTTTCTCGATGACGCCGCGCGTGACGTCGACCATCGTGTCGGCAGTTGCCGGGTCGCCCGGGCCGTTGGAGATGAACACGCCGTCGGGGTTGTGGCCAAGTACCTCGTCGACCGGCGTGTTGGCCGGCACGACGACAGTCTCGATCCCGCGCTGCGCGAAATGCCGCGGCGTGGCGGTCTTAATTCCCATGTCATAGGCGACAACTGTGAAGCGCTTCTCCCCCTCCGCTGGGATGACATAGGTCTCGTCGGTGGAAACTTCGCCGGCGAGGTCGGCGCCTTCCATCGATGGTTGCTCGTTCACGCGCGCGACAAGCTTATCGACGGACTCACCTGCCTCCTCACCAAGGAAGATCCCAGCAGCAATCGAGCCGTAGTTGCGCAGGTGGCGCACCAGAGTGCGGGTATCCACACCGTAGATGCCGGGGATGTTCTGGGACTTCATCTCGTCGTCGAGGCTGCGTTGCGCGCGCCAGTTGCTCACGGTGCGCGACAGGTCACGGATGACCAAGCCGGCGACCCAGATCCGGTTGTCGTGGGATTCGTTGTCCTCGTCGTTCCAGCCGGTGTTGCCGATCTGCGGGGCGGCTGCTACGACAATCTGGCGGTGGTACGACGGGTCGGTCATGGTCTCTTGGTAGCCGGTCATGGCCGTGGTGAACACGGCTTCGCCGAAGACCGGGTTTGCGGCGTCGCTGGCACCGAAGGCGAAACCGGGGAAGGTCTTTCCGTCGGCAAGGACCAGCACGGCCGGGATGCGGGTGGTGCTCATTGTAGTGCTCCTTTTGTCTCTTGAGTGCTGGTTAGCGCAGGAATGTCGGGGTGCCGCGGAGGATGGTGGCGCTCACGCAGGCGTTGAAGTTCATGTTCTCGTAGGGGGTGTTGTTCGCCTTCGAGGCCATGTCCGCGCCGTGCGCGGTCCATCCGGCGTCCGGGTCGACGAGCGTCAGGTTCGCCGGCTCCCCAACCGCAATGGGGCGGCCCTGGTCGGATAGGCCGAGAATTTCGGCGGGCCGCTCGCTCATGACGCGCGCGACAAAGCGCCAGTCAGCCAGGCCCGACTCGACAAATACATGCGCCACAATGCTTAACGACGTCTCCAGCCCGAGCATCCCCGGCTTCGCGTGCTCGAATTCCACGCACTTGTCTTCGGAGCCGTGGGGGGCGTGGTCGGTAGCGATGACGTCGATGGTGCCGTCGAGAAGCGCGTCGCGCAGCGCGATGGTGTCGCGGTGTTCGCGCAGCGGCGGATTGACGCGGAAGAGGCCGTCGTAGGTTTCCAGCTTGGCGTCGGTGAGCAGCAGGTGGTGCGGTGTGACCTCGGCGGTGGCCTCGATCCCCTGTTCCTTAGCCCAGCGCAGCAGCGCCACGGTGCCCTCGGTGGAGGCGTGGCAGATGTGGTAGCGGCCGCCGTAGTCGCGGGTCATGATGAGATCGCGTGCGACAATGGACTCTTCGGCCACACGCGGCCAACCGCGCAGGCCGAGGCGGGCGGCGTTGGCGCCTTCGTGTGCACTGGCGCCCTCGGTCATTCGGTGGTCTTCAGCGTGCTGTGCCAGCACGACGTCGTGAGCCTTGGCGTACTCGATCGCGCGGCGCATCAGCTGCGGGTCGTTGACGCAGCGGCCGTCGTCAGAAAACATGCGGACGTGGTTGCGGGCGAGCAGCCCGATCTCGGTGAGCTGCTTGCCCTCCAGGCCCTGCGTGATGGAGCCGACCGGGTAGACGTCGCACTTACCGTAGGCCTGGCCCTTTTCCCATACCGCTTCGGCGAGGAAAGGCTGGTCAATGACCGGCTGAGTGTTCGCCATGGTGAACACGGCGGTGAAACCGCCCTTGGCGGCGGCATCGGAGCCGGTAGCGATGGTCTCGGTGTCCTCGCGGCCGGGCTCACGCAGGTGCACGTGCATATCGACGAGCCCCGGCAGCAGCACGTGGCCATCAGCGTCGATCGTGTCGGCGGCGTCAAAGCGGGAATCCCCCATCTCCGCGATGACACCGTCGCGGATGAGGATGTTGGTCGTGTCCTCGCCGTAAGGGCGGACGTTGTTGATCGCAAGCGTGGTCATCTAGATCTCCTCTCCGCTCGCCAGCAAGGTGAATAGGACCGCCATGCGGGTGTACACGCCGTTGGTCACCTGGTTCAGAACCACCGCGTTGGGGCGGTCGGCGACGGCGAAGTTGATCTCCATGCCGCGCAGCATCGGGCCGGGGTGCATGATCAGGGCATCACTACCCAGTTTGTCAGCGCGAGCTTCCGACAACCCGTACAAGGTGGCGTATTCGCGGTGGGACGGGAAGAACCCGCCGAGCATGCGCTCCGCCTGAACGCGCAGCATCATCACTACATCGGGCGCGACCCCGTCAGCACCGCCCTCCAACTCGGCATCGAAGTCGTAGCACACCTTGCACGGCCAGGTCTCCACACCGGCCGGCAAGAGCGTCGGCGGGGCGACCAGCACAACCGTCGCGCCAAGCGCCGAGAGCAAGTCCACGTTCGACCGCACCACGCGCGAGTGCAAGCAGTCGCCGACGATGAGCACTTTCTTGCCCTCTAGGTCGCCGATGTGTTGGCGCATCGTCACAGCGTCGAGAAGCGCCTGGGTGGGGTGCTGGTGTTGGCCGTCGCCGGCGTTGATGATGCTCGCATCCGGCACCCACTGGCGCAGCAGATTAGGCGCGCCGGAGGCCGGGTGCCGCATGATGATCGCATCCGCGCCGACCGCCTCGATGGTCAGGGCGGTGTCCTTGAGTGACTCGCCCTTTTTCACCGACGAGCTAGAGGCAGAGACGTTGATGACATCGGCGCTCATCCATTTGCCCGCTGTCTCAAAAGACGAGCGTGTGCGCGTGGAGTTCTCGTAGAACAGCGTGAACACCGTCCGCCCGCGCAGCGTCGGCAGCTTTTTCATCTCGCGGCCGTCGAGGGCTTCGCGGAACCGGTCCGCCTCATCCATCAGGCCGATGATTTCTTCGCGGGACAAGTCCGCGATGCTGATCAGGTGCTTCATCATTCACCGTCCTTGATCAAGGTGACGCCGTCGGAGTCGTCGATCGGCGTGAGGGTGACTTCGACATCCTCACTGCGCGAGGTGGGAATGTTCTTGCCCACGTAATCCGCGCGGATCGGCAGCTCGCGGTGTCCGCGGTCAACAAGCACCGCCAGCTGAATGACCTGCGGTCGCCCGATGTCCGCAATGGCATCGAGGGCGGCGCGGATGGTGCGGCCGGAGTACAAGACATCGTCGATAAGCACCACGATCGCGTCGTTGATGTCGACCGGAATGTCGGTGGGCAACAGGGCGCGGTGCGGACGTGCCCGCAGATCGTCGCGGTACAGCGTGACATCTAAACTGCCAACCGGGACGGTGACCCCGGCGAACTCTGCGATCGCCGCGGAGATGCGCTTTGCCAGCGGCACTCCCCCCGACGGAATCCCCAGCAAAATGACCGACGGTGCGTCGGGTGCATCAAGCGCTGTTTTCTCGATGATTTGATGCGCGATGCGTGCAATCGTGCGCGACACGTCGTTGGCGTCAAGCAACTGTGTGGCACTCATCGAACCTCCTTCCCCGCCTCTCTGTGCGGAATTTAAAGGATGCGTTTCTGTGTGCGTGTCTAAGCTGGAGACCAGCTTTTGAACGACACCCGCAAGATTATCACTCAAACGCGTAAAGCAGGTTCCCAATGTCGATCACCACCACCCACCTCGTGCCCGCGCCGCTTGAGCGCGTCTGGGAGTGGCACACCCGCCCGGGCGCCGTGCAGCGCCTGACCCCGCCTTTTCTGCCGATGAGCGTTGTCGCCGGCGCTGAATCGCTACGCGACGGAACCACTGTGCTCAAGCTGCCCGCCGGCCAGAAATGGATCGCGCAACACGTCGCCGAGGAGTACGTTGAGGGCTCCCAGTTCGCCGACGTGGCAGAGAACACTCCCGTCAAACAGGCGACCCAATGGAAGCACACCCACCTCTTCGAGCAGGCAGACAGCGGCACCCGCATCACCGACACCGTGGACACGCGCGTGCCGGAGGCCATGCTCAAGGCGGCCTTCGCCTACCGCCAACGCCAGCTCGTCGAAGACCTCGCGTTCCAAGACCGGCTCGAGCAGATTGCCGACGTCGCTCCGAAGACGATCGCGATGACCGGCTCGCGCGGGCTCGTCGGTTCCGCCTTGAGTGCGCAGCTGACGACCGCCGGCCACACCGTCGTTCAGCTTGTGCGCGGCGACGCAGAGGAGGGCCAGCGCCACTGGGACATGGAGAACCCGGACGCATCGCTTTTCAGCGGCATCGATGCCGTCATCCACCTTGCCGGCGAGTCCATCATGGGCCGGTTCACCGACACCCATAAATCGAAGATCTATTCCTCGCGCATCGGCCCGACGCGCAAGCTGGCCCAAGCCGCAGCGGACGCCGGTGTGGAGACGTTTGTATCCGCCTCAGCCGTCGGCTTCTACGGCACCAACGCCGGCGACCGCGTCCACACCGAAGCTGACGGCCAGGGCGATGGGTTCCTCGCCGAGGTCGTTGCTGAGTGGGAAGCCGCCACCGACTACGCCCACGACACCGGTGTGCGCACCGTGAACATTCGCACCGGGCTCGTCCTGTCCGGTGAAGGCGGACTGCTGCCGGTGCTGCGCTTCTCCGCGTCGACTGCCCTGTCGGCGCGCTTCGGCGACGGCGACTTCTGGATGTCGTGGGTTGCCATCGACGACCTGACGGACATCTACATCCGCGCGCTTTTCGACGATCAGCTCTCCGGCCCCGTCAACGCCACCGCCCCGAACCCGGTGACGAACGCCGAGATGTCGAAGGCGCTGACCTTGACACTCAACCGCCCCGAGCTGATGGGCATCCCCTCGCTCGGCCCAAAGGTGCTCCTGGGTGAAGAAGGCGCCCGCGAGCTCGCGCTGGCCGACCAGCGCGTTGAGCCGGCAAAATTGAATGAGCTCGGCCACCACTTCCGCTACCCCACCCTGCAGGAAGCACTCGACCACGAACTCGGCAAGGAGGAACTACTGTGACACGACCAACTAATGGTGAAGACGGGGACGTCGATACGCCCCGCGATATCACGGTGAATGACATTGCGGCTGTGCTCGACGCTGAAAACCTCGAGTACCGCATCGAAGAAGCTGACGCTGGCCCCGGCGAACCAACCCGTACGGTGCTGCGCACCGGCTTCGTCAACGCGGCGATGGTGTTCGCCTTCGACGACGGCCGGCTGGTGTTCGAGTCCGTGTGGCGCGGCGAGTTCACCCCGATGGACGCCTCGTCGCTGCTCTTCGCTGTGAACGAGTACAACCAGACGCGTTTCGCGCCGACGCTGCGTTTCTTCCAGAGCGAAGAGAACACCCTGGTCATTACCGGCATCCGTTCGCTGGACGTTTCCCAGGGGCTTTCCGACGATCAGCTCGGGTCCTTCGTGGTCACCTCGATCGACGCGACATTGCAGGCCTTCGACTTCTTGGCTGAATCATTCCCGACCGCTGTGACATGGGAGGAGTAACCGTGAGCGACAACAACGTTTCGACTGTCACTATTGACCGTATTGTGGACGCCGCTGCTCAAGCGGGCATCGGTGTAGAGGCAGACTCCACCGGCCGCGTTGCCCAGGGGCTGCACGAGGACCTGCAAATCATGATCGTGCTGCTGGACTCCGTCTTCATCGCCCGGGCTGACTCCGCCACCGATACCCCCGCCGACACGCCGGAAGCGACGCTGTACCTGGCTGCCAACGAGGTCAATTCGACGTTGGTGGGCGCGCGTGCGATTGTCGGCAACCGGTCCGAGAATCTTATCGTGCGCACCGAGTCCGAAGTGCATTGCGCAGCGGGCATGAACGATCCGCAACTGCGCGCAACTGTCACAGACGCGGTAGACAAGGTGGTCAGCGCGCACAACGCGATGGTTGTCCTCTCCGAGCAGATCGAAGCGGCGCAGGCCGAAGTGGAACAAGCCGAAACCGAGCGCAGCAGCGGAGATTCTGAACTCGAGCAGTAGCACTGAGCGGCGGTCATGTACGCTGAACCTGATCGCGGGAGGAGTGCAGCATGTCGAATCAGTGGAACCAGCCACCCCACGACGGCCGTAATGGCGGATTAGCGTTCGTGATTGGCTTCGGTGTGCTCTTCGCGACCGTTGATGAGTCGACACCGACCTCCACCTCCACGTCCGTGACCACCACGCGCAGTTTTTAGCGCTGTAGCCCCCTGAAGACACATGGCGCTGCACGATGTTGACTTCTTCGAGGTCATGGGGGCTTTCTATGCGCTTGACGCCGACAGCGCGATGGACGAGCTGTCCGCGTATCCACCCAGTTGCTGGACGGGGCTCGCTTACGAGTGGAAGAGCGACAACGCCTCCGAGTATCATCAGTTCATTCAGTACGTCGTCGACGTACTCCCCTCGCACGCGCCGATGGGCTGGGTGTTTTCTCTCGTCGAAGAATATCTGCACCCGATCGTGCACTTGCCCGACGCCGTGGACATCGCCGCGGAGACGCTCGTCCGGTTCTGGAACGCGCACCTGGAGTGCCGGACCGCTGACAATGAGCGTGAACTACGCGACTACCTCCGGCTGCTCGATGACCACCCGGATTCCGAGCGCGTTCCTGACATCGCCCGGCAAATCACGCCCCGGTGACGCGGGCTCTAAGACTCCTCGAGGCGCGTGAGTTCGGTCTCGATATCGAAGTCCGGTTCCGGCCAGGACAAGTCGAGCTCGCGCAATGCGCGTGCCAGCAGAGTTTTGACTACGGTGCGGCAGTAATCCTTGTCGTCGGACGGGATGCAGTACCACGGTGCGACGTCGGTGGAGGTACGCGTCATCGCGATCTCGTAGGCCTTCTGGTACTCGTCCCACAGCTGACGGTCGTCGATGTCGCCAGGGTTGTACTTCCAGTGCTTGTCCTCGCGCTCGAGACGCTTACGCAGGTTCTCCTTCTGGAAGTCCTTGGAGATGTGCGGCATGACCTTGATGATCTTGGTGCCGTTCGCAGCGGCTTCGTTCTCAAAGTCGACGATTGCCTCGTATCGCCGTTCGATCTCTTCAGGCGGGGCCATGTTCTTCACGCGCTGGACCAAGACGTCTTCGTAGTGGGAACGATCGAAGACAGACACCACGCCCGGCTCCGGCAGGTGTGGGCGGATGCGCCACAAGAAATCGTGTTTGCGCTCTTCTTCCGTCGGCTTACCGAAGGCCTTGATGTGCACACCCTGCGGGTCCATCACGTCGCCGACGACGTTGCGGACAATGCCGCCCTTACCGGATGTGTCCATGCCCTGGAGGACGAGCAAGACCGAGCCAGCATTCTCATTACCGGCGCGGCCGTTAGCGTAGAGGCACTCCTGCAGTTCGGCGATTTCTTCGTCGAAGTCGGAGTAGGCGCTGTCGACGTTGCCGTCGGAAAGCCCCGGCGTGGATGCCGGATCGACGGAGGCAATCTCGAAGTCAGGCCCAACGCGGAGGGACTCTGCCTCCTCAATCGTTACTTTGGCCATCGGTGGGCTGCTGCTCCTTCGATGTCTCGGCGGAGGTGGAAGGCTCTTCCGCCTCGGAAGGCACAGCTGGCTCCGCAGCATTAGCGTCGATAAGCGACGTCGCAGCCAAGCCCGTGTTCTCTGTGACTACCGCGGCTTCAGCGGTGTCGGTGAACTGCCCGAACTCGTCTGTTTCCTGGGCGATCTCGGGCGCATTGGACGCGTGTGCCTGGATGATGTCGTCGAGCACGGCGTGGATGTACGGTGACGCATTGTCGCCGGCGTACTCGGTGGACATTTCCATAGCGTTAGCGATGGAAATGGGCGGCTCAACCTCGTCGTTGTAGAGAATCTCCCAGGTGGCCACGCGCAGGATGGCGCGGTCGACGGCGGGGATCCGGTTGAGCTCCCAGTTGTCGGACAGGAAGCGCTCGATCGCGTTGTCGATCTCGTCCAAGGCGGCGGCCGCACCCGCGATGATCTCGCGGGTGTAGTCAGCCACAGGCGCGACGGCGTTCGTGGGATCGCCGGCCAGAGCGGCGCGGTCCTCCACGATCGCCACTGGGTCGACGTCGCGGGTCTCTGCCTCGAAGAGGATGTCCACAGCGCGGCGGCGCGCACGGTAACGGGCGCCGTGACGTTTGTAGTCGGGCATCTTAGTTGTTCACGCGGGAGAGGTACTCGCCGGTGCGGGTGTCCACCTTGACCACGTTGCCGGTCTCGAGGAACAGCGGAACCTGGATCTCAGCGCCGGTTTCCAAGGTGGCCGGCTTGGTGCCGCCGGTGGAGCGGTCGCCCTGCAGGCCCGGGTCGGTGTGCTGAATGCCCAGGTCGACAGAGATCGGCAGTTCGGCGAACAGCGCCTCACCCTCGTGGAAGGAGACCTGCACACGCATGTTTTCCAGCAGGAAGCGGGCGGCGTCGCCGAACTTGTCCTCGGGCAGCTCGTACTGCTCGTAGGTCTTGTCGTCCATGACCACGTAGTTCTGGCCGTCGTTGTACAGGTAGGTCATGTCGCGGCGGTCGACAGTCGCGGTCTCCACCTTGACGCCGGCGTTCCAGGTCTTGTCCACGGTCTTGCCCGTGACCACATCCTTGAGCTTCGTGCGCACGAATGCGGGGCCCTTGCCCGGCTTGACGTGCTGGAACTCGATGATCTGCTGGAGCTTGCCATCAACGTTGAGGACAAGGCCGTTCTTGAAGTCGGCGGTAGTTGCCACGTGAAATCCTCCTTGTGGGGGCCGTCAAAACATGCCCATGCTACACGAACAAGGCTAGATACTAAATGACTGTGAGTTCCTTGGGGAACTCGGTAATGATCCGCGGCGCGCCAGAGGTGATCACCACGGTGTCTTCGATGCGCACGCCGCCCCTATCCGGCACGTAAATGCCCGGTTCGACGGTGAGCGTCATGTTCTCCTCAAGCGTGCCCACACCCTTGACACGCGCGTACGGTGCCTCGTGGACGTCCAGGCCAATGCCGTGGCCGGTGGAATGCACGAAGTGCTCGCCGTATCCGGCATCAGCGATGATGTCGCGGCAGTGCTTATCGACGTCAGCCAGTCCCCTCCCCGGCGTCGCTGCCTTCACCCCGGCCATCTGCGCGTCGAGCACCACCCCATAGATCTCGCGGGAGAAATCTGTGGCGTGGCCGATGCAGAACGTGCGCGTCATGTCGGAATTGAAGCCGCGGTAGTGCGCACCAAAGTCGATGGTGACCAGATCACCGTCCTCAAGCACCCGGTCGCCGGCGCTGTAGTGCGGCAGGGCAGAGTTCGGGCCGGAGGCGACGATGGTGTCGAAGCTAGGTCGTTCTGCCCCACCGAGGCGCATCCGGTATTCGAGGTCGGCAGCAATCTCGCGTTCGGTGCGGCCGGCGCGGAGCTCGCCAGCGTCGATAAGCGCGGTCAGCGCGCCCACCGCAATGTCGGCGGCCTCCGTCAAACGTCGAATCTCAAAGCCGTCTTTGATCAGGCGAATGTCCTCGACGACTCCAGTGACCGGGACGAGTGTCACGCCCTCCGGGCAGACCTTCTGCAGGCGGTTCAACCCGTCGACGGTCATGTGCGCGGCATCGAAGCCCACGCGCCAGCCGTCAGCCACACCGGCGATCAGAGTTTCCGCCGGCGTGGAGACGATCTCTGCCTCAATGTCCGGAACTTCGGCCGCGATCTGCATGGTGTAACGGCCGTCGGTGGCGATCTTGGCGGAGAGGTCCTTGTTCACCAGCAGCGCACCGTTGGAGCCGGAGAAACCGGAGAAATACCGCACGTTGACCGGGTGGGTCAACAAAAACGAGTCAATACGCTGACCAGCCAGTTCCGCCGAGAGTTTGCGGCGGCGGGTCAGGAAACGGGAATCGGCGAAACCCATCATGCCCTCCTCAGGAAGTATTCCAACGCCAGCTCGTAACCGTCAGCCCCCAGGCCAGCGATGACTCCGGTCGCGATTGGCGAGAGGAAGGAATGCTGCCTAAACGGCTCGCGCGCGTGCACATTCGAGATGTGCACCTCGACGAAGCCGGGTCCGTTCTGCAGTTCCACGAGCGCGTCGCGCAGAGCCACGGAGGTGTGGGTGTACCCGCCCGGGTTGATGATGACGGGCCAGTCGTTGTCGGCGGCGTTATGAATCGCGTCGATAAGCACGCCCTCATGATTCGACTGCCGGAAGTAAATCTCGGCACGATCGCCCGCGCGCGTTTTCAGTCGCTCCTCGATATCGGCGAGCGTCACGGAGCCGTAAATCTCGGGCTGCCGCTTGCCAAGACGGTTGAGATTGGGGCCGTTGAGCACGAGTACCTTCATGCCAACTCACTATAGGCTGCGCGCAGCTCCTCCATGGTCGCATCTTCTAGGCGCGTCGTGGCACCAATACCTTCGAGCACGACGAAGCGGATGCGGCCGTCGCGATTCTTCTTGTCGTGCGTCATGCCTTCATATAGTTCCTCGAAGGCATCCTGATCGTACGTGGTGGGCAAACCGACCGATGCGCAGATCCTGCGGTGGCGGTCAACGACCCCTTGATCGATGAGCCCACGGTTGCGCGCCAGCACTGCAACGAAGATCATGCCGACAGCGACAGCGTTGCCGTGGCGCCAGCGGTAATCTTCGCGCTTTTCGACGGCGTGGCCCAGCGTGTGGCCGTAATTGAGGATCTCTCGCAGGTGGGATTCCTTGAGGTCTTCGCCGACAACGCGGGCCTTGACGGCGACGGAACGCTCGATCAGCTCGGCGATGCGGTCCTTCGGAACGTCGCCCTCCGGGCTCTGCGCCGCTTCTTCATAGATGTCCAGGATGACCGGGTCGGCGATGAAACCGGTCTTGATGATCTCTGCGGAGCCGGCGACGAACTCCTCATGCACGAGGGTGTCCAGGCGGTCTAGGTCGATGTACACGGAGTCCGGCTCGTGGAACGCGCCGACTAAGTTCTTACCGGCGTCGGTGTTAATACCGGTCTTGCCGCCCACGGCAGCGTCGACCATGGCCAGCAGCGTCGTAGGCACCTGAATGACCTTGATGCCACGCATCCACGCCGCAGCGACAAAGCCAGCGAGGTCTGTTGTCGCCCCGCCACCAAGGCCGATGACAATGTCCTGGCGTGAGAAGTTCTGCGCGCCGAGCGTGTCCCACAGCTCCCCTGCGACGCGCAGGGTCTTGCCGTCTTCCGCATCCGGGATCGGTGCGAGTGTGACGTTCAGGCCTGCGGCCTCGATCAGGGTGCGCAGCTGTTCCGCTGTATCCGCCAGCGGCGTTTGATGCACGATCATCACCTGGCGTGCGCCAGTCTCCTGCGCACGCTGGGCGATCTGCTCGTTCAACCCACGGCCAATGTGGACCTGGTACGGGTTGGGGCCGGTGACGTCGATGACAGCCATGGGGGTGCTCCTAGCGGGGGGTTGTTAGCGCGATTCGATGAGCGCGAGGATTTCGGCCACGAGACGCTGCGGCGGACGCGAGTCGGTGCGCACGCGGTGCATAGCTACCTCGCGGTAGTACGGTTCGCGGGCTTCTAATAGAGCGCGGTAGTGCGCCTCGGGGTCGTCTGCTTTGAGGACCGGGCGGGAATCGTTGCCCGCCGTGCGGCGCACGCCCTCCTCCACGGAGACATCGATCCACACCACGTTGTGGGCTGCGAGCAGCCTGCGGGTGGACTCTGTGAGCACGGCACCGCCGCCCAAGCTGACCACACCACCGGAGGCCAGGGAGCGAGCCACGTACTCTGCTTCCACTGCACGGAAGCGCTCCTCCCCCAGGTCTGAGAACACCTCGCCGGTGGGCTTTCCTTCGCCTTTGGCAATGAGCTCGTCGGAGTCCACAAGCGGCAGATTCATGGCGCGCGCTAACCGGCGGCCGATCGTCGACTTGCCTGCTCCGGGCGGGCCAACTAGGACGACGCGCGGAGAGGCATGCACCACGGGCTCATCCATCGTGCTCATGTCCGCCGGGTCGGATGAGGCGTTGCTCATCGGCATGTTTCCGGGCGTGGGGGTGCCAGCTGTGGCGGGGAACTTTGCCGGGCGCTGGGAATCAGCGGTCGGATCAGTCATTGTTGTTCTCACCGTCCCCGAACGCGAGGCGCTCCAAGACGTACTGCTTGTAGGCCTCGACATTGCGCTTGGTTTCTTCGACACTGTCACCGCCGAACTTCTCCAGCGTGGCGCGGGCGAGCACGAGCGCGACCATGGCTTCTGCGACGACGCCCGCAGCGGGCACCGCGCACACATCAGAACGCTGGTGGATCGCAGTGGCTTCATCGCCGGAGACCATGTCGAGCGTCTTCAGCGCGCGCGGCACCGTGGAGATCGGCTTCATCGCGGCGCGCACGCGCAGCGCCTCACCATTGGTCATGCCGCCTTCCAGGCCGCCGGCACGGTTCGTCGTGCGGTGCACGCCCTGCACGTCGCGCACCATCTCGTCGTGCGCTTCCGAGCCGCGGCGGCGGGCTTCCTCGAAACCATCACCGACTTCGACGCCCTTGATCGCCTGAATGCTCATCAGCGCTGCTGCGAGCTGCGCGTCTAGGCGAGTATCGCCTGAGACGTGCGAGCCCAGGCCGATCGGGAGGCCGTCGACGATGACCTCGACGATGCCGCCAAGAGTGTCGCCGTCCTTCTTCGCGGCTTCAATCTGCGCAATCATGGACTGCTCGGCGGCCTCACCCGCGGCGCGGACGGGAGAAGCGTCGATCCGCTCCAGGTCGTCGAAGTTGGGCAGCGGGCCGTCGTACGGCTGCGACTGGCCAATGGAGATGACGTGCGAGAAAACCTCGACGCCAAGCACCTCCCGCAAGAACGAGCGCGCGATCGCGGCGGCTGCCACGCGCGAGGCCGTTTCGCGTGCCGACGAGCGCTCCAACACCGGCCGAACCGCATCAAAGCCGTATTTGACCATACCGGAGAAGTCCGCGTGGCCCGGGCGTGGGCGGGTCAGCGCCGCGCCCCGGCCGGAGTTCATGGCTTTCTGCACCTCCGGATCTTGCATGTCGAGTGCTTCGGCCGACATGATCGTCGTCCACTTTGGCCACTCGGTGTTACCGATCATGACGGCGATCGGGCTGCCAATCGTCTTGCCGTGAATGATGCCGGTGAGAAGGGTCAGTTCATCCTGCTCGAATTTCATGCGTGCGCCGCGGCCGTATCCGAGCCTGCGGCGGGCCAGCTGGTAACCGATCTCTTCTTTTGAGACGGGCACCCCGGCCGGCATATTCTCGATCATCGCGATCAGAGCCTGACCGTGGGATTCACCTGCAGTAGTCCAACGAAGCATGGAGGCATTGTCTCATAAAGACCAACTGCCCGTGCATGCAAGCCCCGCTATCCACGCGGCCGCCAGCATGGACGGCCCGTGCGCAGTGTCGGGCAGGCGCTTGATCAGCAAGAAAACGATGGTCAGCGCACTTGCCAGCAGCATAGCGGCGAGCACCGCGAGCGCACCTCCCACCCCGGCGAGGGCGACCCCCAGGGGCACCGCGAGCTTGATGTCTCCGCCGCCGATGCCAGCGTCAGTGCTTCGGTCGGAGCTGCCGCGTACAGCAAGGAGAAGGTACAGCGCCGGCCACGCAAGCCCCCACAACCCTTGCGGGTAGAACACGCAGAAGATCAAGGCCAGCGCGGCTGCTGGAAGGGTGAGAAAGTCTGGGAGGCGGCGCTGTGAGACGTCGTAAAGCGCGAGCGCAATTGACCAGACCCCCGCAACAATTCCCCCCGCCACCATGAAACTAACCGCCGAGACGTTTGACCCCGGTTGGTGAGATCCACCCGACGTGGCGCATGAGCGCTTCGTGCATGTCCGCGCGCGGGGCGGGGATGCCGGTGAACTGCTCGAACTGCGAATACGACTGGCAGGCGAGCATCGTCAGTCCACCGACGGTGAGGTGGCCGTTCGACGCCGCCTCCGTGGCCAACGGTGTGGGCCACGGGTCGTAGATGACATCGAGTACCGGTGCGTGGCCGAGCTCTTTGACCCGCGGTTCGATCACGTGAGCCGGAACCGTAGACACAATCAGGTCTGCGCTGAGCGAAATCGGCTCGAGGTCGCGCTCAAAGTCCAGGAACTCCGCCTCCGCGCTGGCACCGGTCTCCCGCAGCAGCGGCAGCAATTCTTCGCTGCGGTTTGTGCGGTTGAGCACGGTGAGCTTATCGACGCCGCGGTGCGCCAACGCCCACAACGCCGGCCGCGCGGTCCCGCCACCCCCGATGACAATGGCGTGTCCGATGCGCGCCTGCCCGACGAGCTGGTCGAGCGCTCCGTCGATGCCCTCACAGTCAGTGTTGTCGGCGCGCCAGCGACCGTCGTCCAGGCGGACGAGCGTGTTCGCGGAACCGATCGCCCGCGCGCGCTCCGTCGCCTCGTCGGCGAACTCGAGTGCGGCGAACTTGCCCGGCATGGTCACGGAGAATCCGCGGTAGGAACTGTCTGCTCCCCCGACGATGCCCGGCAGTTGCTCAGCGGTGCACTCGATGCGTTCGTAAGACCAGCCCGTGAGTTCCGCGGCGTCGTATCCTGCGCTGTGAAGCACCGGCGAGAGCGAATGCTCAATCGGGCTGCCCAGAACAGCGGCCTTGCTCGTGGCCTCGCTACCGCCAGTGATCGCAGTGCTCATGGTCTAGCGCTGGGAGTCGAGAATGCCGGAGTCGTAGGCTTTCTGGACTTCAGCTTGGTGCTCCTCGAACGTGTTGGTGAAGATCGTGGTGCCGTCGTGGTCGATCGTGACGAAGAACAGCCACTCGCCGTCAGCCGGGTGCTCCATCGCGTGAATTGCTTCATCCGACGGAGAGGCAATCGGTGTCTCCGGCAGACCGTCCTTAGCGTAGGTGTTCCACGGCGTTTGCCTCTGACGGTCAGAGTCGCCGGTGGCCAGCTCCACGGATTCCAGGTCGTAGTTGACGGTGGAGTCGAACTCGAGGCGCATCGGCTCGTCGAGGCGGTTGAGGATGACACGGGCAACCTTGTCGAACTCCCCTGCCGGCGCCTCGCGCTCCACGAGGGAGGCAGCGACGAGCAGGTCGTACGGGCTCAGGCCGATCGCCTGGGCACGGCTGACAATGTCGGTGCTGTTGTACTTGTCGGCCGAGCGGGTGACCAGATCAGTGAGAATCGTTTGGGCGTCAGCGCTCGGGTCGACGATGTACTCGCCCGGAGCGATAAGGCCCTCGAGACGCTTCGGGTCGCCCTTGCGCGCCTCGACTGGCTGGATCGCCCACTCAGGCACGCCGAGGGAGGCAGGGTCGGCGTTGGCAGCGACGTCATGAAGCTGCTCAGCGCTCACGCAGCCCTCGGCATCGCCGTCTGGGCCGCAGGTGACTGTGGAGATGTTGGAGTAGATTCCGAATCGCGTGTCTCCACCGACAACGCGGACATCCATCAACGTCGAACCACCCGGGATCTTCAGCAAGTCGATCTTGTTGGCGGGGTCGAGCAGTGCTGCGACAGCAGCCTCAGCACTCATCTTCTCCTGCAGACGGTAGAAACCGGGCTGGATGCTGTCGGCGTCCGGGGTCGACATTGCCGCAGCTTGGAAAGACTGGTCAGAGCGGACCACGCCCTCCTCTTGCAGCGCTGGGCCCATTTGGCTCAGCGTCGTGCCCTCGGGGATCTCGACGACCTTCTCCACACCGTTGCCGGCACCTTGGAAGTCGCCGCCGTTAGACATCGAGCGTGCAACGGCGATGTAGACGATCGCTCCGATGATGAGCAGAATCGATGCCACCAGCACCGCGATGCCGCGGGTGCGCCCTTGGGAAGTCCTAGCCGAGCTCACGTTGTCGTCTCCTTGAGGTTGAGCTGATTAGCGCGGCCGTCGAGCCACGATTGGAGAATAGCCACAGCGGCTGCTTGATCAATCACAGCACGGCCGTCGCGGGCGTTCACCCCAGACGAGCGCAACGCGTTGGTCGCCTCGACGGTGGTGAGCCGCTCATCTGCGAAGCGGACAGGAACGTCCGGGTTGCGGCGACCAATCCGGAAAGCGATCTCCTTGGCGTGCTTGACGCTTGCGGAACCGTTTCCCTTCAGATCGCGCGGCAATCCAACGACGACCTCTACAGCGTCATATTCGCTAATGATGTCGAGCAAGCGGTCAATGTCCGCGCCATCGCGGTCTTTGAAACCGGTCACGCGCTCCACAGTCTCCACCGGGGTGGCCAACAGACCATCCCGGTCAGAAGAAGCCACACCGATCCGAACAGTGCCCACATCGATGCCGATGCGGCGCCCCGGACCGGGATCGTCGGCCCCGGGGGTATCCGGCTGGATCTTCATGTCGTGGACCTCAATATTGCTATGGAAACTACGGAGAGCGCAGTGTCTTTCCTATGTTGTCAGTGTCGTGATCGATCTGTGACCTAACAGCACCCTAGCTTATACTTTTCCGATTTCTTCACGCAGGGCCGTGAATCCAGCCTCGATTCCGGAGGCGTCGGAACCGGATCCCTGCGCCAGGTCCGGCTTTCCTCCGCCCTTGCCGCCGACATAGCCACCGAACATGCCAACATACTGACCAGCCTTGATGCCCTTATCGACGGCACCCGGTGTTGCCGCCACCGCGAACGGCACCTTGCCGTCGGTGCTAGATGCCAGCACGATGACAGCCGGATCGCTGCCCAAGCGGCCGCGCAGGTCGGTGGCCATGGTGCGCATGTCGCCGCCACCGAGACCGTCCGGAAGCTTCACGGCGAGAAACTTGATATCCCCGATCGTCTCCGCTTGCTTGACCAGCTCGCCGGTCTGGTTCGCCAGCTCCTTCTTGCGCAGGTTCTCGATCACCTTCTCCGCCGCGCGCAGGCGCTCAGTGAGTTGGGCGATGCGCTCTGGAAGCTGCTCGGTCGGGGTCTTCAGCTCCTCTGCCAGGCCGCTAGCGAGTGCTGCTTCCTTGGAGAAGTACGCGAAGGAATCCATGCCCGAGTAGGCCTCAATACGGCGCGCACCGGAACCGACGGAAGATTCACCCAGCACAGCCACCGGGCCGATTTGGGACGAGTGCTCCACGTGGGTGCCGCCACACAGCTCGATGGAGAACGGGCCGCCGATCTCCACGACGCGGACCTCATCACCGTAGTTCTCACCGAACAGCGCCATCGCTCCCATCTCTTTCGCGCGCTCAAGAGATGTCTCAAACGTGTTGACAGCGAAATCAGCGTCCACCGCCTGGTTGGCAATGACTGCGATCTCGTCGAGCTGCGCCGGGGTGAGCTGATCGGTGTAGTTGAAGTCGAAGCGCAGGTAGCCCGGCTTATTCATCGACCCAGCCTGGACAGCGGTCGGGCCGAGCACCTGGCGCAGCGCGGCGTGGATGAGGTGGGTGGCGGTGTGCGCCTGACGGGCGCCGTGACGCCACGTCGGGTTCACCTCCGTGCGCACTGTTTGTCCCAGGTCGAGGCCGCCGTTTTCCACGGTCGCCTTGTGGACCCAGAGCTTCTTGTTGCCCACCTTCTGCACGTCGTGCACGGACAGGACGGTGTCGCCCACGACAATGCGGCCGCGGTCAGCTAGCTGGCCGCCGCCCTCGGCATACATCGGGGTGATGTCCAGGATGACCTCGACCTCATCACCCTGGCCGACCTCACCGACCTTCTCACCGCCGCGGACCAGCCCGATGACCTTCGAGTCATGGTCAAGAGTGTCAAAGCCAACGAACTCGGTGGGGTGCGCGTCGACCCATTCGCGGTACAGCGACTCGTCGATATTTCCCGTCTTCTTAGCCTTGCTATCAGCCTTGGCACGGTCGCGCTGCTCCTTCATCGCAGCGTCGAACGCGGACATGTCCACCTCGAGGCCAGCTTCGGCGGCCATCTCAAGGGTGAGGTCAATCGGGAAGCCGTAGGTGTCGTGCAGCTCAAACGCCTGCGCGCCCGGCAGAACGGTCTGGCCGGAACCCTTGACGGTCGCAGCGGCTTCGTCGAAACGGTGGGTGCCGGACTCCAGCGTCTTCAGAAAGGCCTTTTCCTCGTTGACGGCGACGCGCAGGATGCGCTCGCGGTTCTGCTCAATCTCCGGGAAAGACGGGGCCATCGTGTCCATGATCGTGTTCATGAACGTCTCGATGGTGTTGCCCTGCGCGCCGAGCAGCCGTGCCGAGCGGACAATGCGGCGCAGCAAGCGGCGCAGAATGTAACCGCGGCCTTCGTTCGACGGCGTGACACCGTCCAGGATGATCATCATGGCGGTGCGGGAGTGATCGGCGATGACGCGGAAGCGGACGTCAGAAAGCTCCCCTTCTTTACCCCCCGCACCGTACGTGGTGCCGGTGAGCTTCTCCGTCGCCTCAATGACCGAGTGCAGCAAGTCAGTCTCGTAGACGTTGTCCACACCCTGCAGGATGCAGGCGAGACGCTCGATACCCAGGCCGGTATCGATGTTCTTGTTCGGCAGCTCACCGAGAATCTCGAAGCCGCCCTTCTTGTCGCCCTCGCCGCGGATGGACTCCATGAAGACCAGGTTCCAGATCTCCATGTAGCGGTTGTCGTCAGCGATCGGACCGCCTTCCTTGCCGTGCTCGGGCCCGCGGTCGTAGTAGATCTCGGAGCACGGGCCGCACGGGCCGGGCACACCCATGGACCAGAAGTTGTCCTCCATGCCCATCCGCTGAATGCGCTCTGCCGGCACGCCGATCTTGTTCTCCCAGATCTCAGCAGCCTCATCGTCCTCGGTGTACACCGTCACCCACAGGCGCTCGGGGTCCAGGCCGAAGCCACCGTCGGCCTGGCTATTGGTCAGCAGCGACCACGCCAGCTCAATCGCTCCCTCTTTGAAGTACTGCCCGAAGGAGAAGTTGCCCGCCATCTGGAAAAACGTGTTGTGGCGGGTGGTAATGCCCACTTCCTCAATGTCCAAAGTGCGCACGCATTTCTGGATGGACGTGGCCGTGCCGGTTTCGAACGGCGGGGTCTGCTGGCCGAGGAAGTACGGCTTAAACGGCACCATGCCTGCGTTGACGAACAGCAGGGTTGGGTCGTCGAGGATCAGCGAGGCACTGGGCACCGGGATATGGCCGGCGTCGACGAAGTGCTGGGTGAAGCGGTCCCTGATTTCGTGGGTCTGCACAGACGTGTCCTTTGCGGGTCGTTGGACTTTTCTCGTCCAGCTACTTTACCCGCGGACCATTCCTCGCAGTCGCTCGGCGTAGTCCTGGATGCGCTTTTCGGCGCCGTGCCCGGTGGGCTCGTAGTATCGCGCTTCGTCCAGCTCCTCTGGAATGTAGCGCTGCTTGACCACACCGCGTGGATCGTCGTGCGGGTACACGTACCCCACCGCGTTCCCGATCTTTTTAGCCCCCTCATAATGGCCGTCGCGCAGGTGGGGTGGGACGGTCCCGGATTTGCCAGCGCGCACATCAGCAAGCGCGGCGTCAATCGCTTTGATGACCGACGGCGACTTCGGCGCTGTCGCGAGATGAATCGTGGCCTGCGCCAAGGGCAATCGCCCCTCCGGCATGCCGATGAACTGCACGGCCTCAGCCGCCGCGGTGGCTGCTTGCAGCGCGGACGGGTCGGCCATGCCAATGTCCTCGGAGGCGTGAATGACCAGCCGGCGGGCAATGAACCGCGGGTCCTCCCCTGCCTCAATCATCCGGGCGAGGTAGTGCAAGGCAGCATCGACATCGGAACCGCGGATGGACTTGATGAAGGCGGAGATGACGTCGTAGTGCTGATCGCCATCACGGTCGTAGCGCACCACAGCGCGGTCGACGCTGCGGGAAACCACATCAGCGGTGATCGTTCCATCGGCCCCTTCTGCGGCGGCCTCAAGGTACGTCAGCGCGCGGCGGGCGTCGCCGCCGGCGAGCGTCACCAGCTGCTCCCGCGCCTCAGGCTCTAAGGTCACCGATCCATTCAGACCTCGTTCCGAGGACACGGCGCGGTCGAGGACGGAGGCAATATCAGCGTCGGAAAGCGACTCAAGCCGCAGCAACAGCGACCGCGATAGCAATGGCGCCACCACACTGAACGAAGGGTTCTCCGTGGTCGCCGCGACAAGCAGCACCGTGCGGTTTTCCACCGCGGCCAACAGCGCGTCCTGCTGTGTTTTGGAGAAACGGTGGACCTCGTCAATGAACAGCACTGTGCGCTGGCCGCGGGCGAGATCGCGCCGAGCGCCGTCCAGCACCTCGCGCACCTGCTTGACACCCGACGACAGCGCCGACAAACCGACAAAGTTCTGCCCCATCGCCGCCGCGATGAGGGAGGCGATCGTAGTCTTGCCCGTGCCGGGCGGTCCGTAGAGAATCACGGACGCTTCACCCGATCCCTCGACGAGACGGCGCAGCGGGCGGCCTTCACCGAGCAAGTGGTCCTGTCCAACGAGCTCATCGAGCGTGCGCGGGCGCATGCGTGCTGCCAGCGGCGCAGACGCCCCAGCCTCGAAGAACGCAGTGCCGCGCTCCCCTGCGGACGCCGCGGCGTCAGAGGGGTCGGAGAACAGCCCTCCCTGTGTCACTTCAACCGGTCCGCGACGTGAGAGGCGAAATCTGAGATGACGGCGTTACGCGGTGTGTCACCGGCTGCGGCGTACCACGCCAGCGCAGAGAAAGCATCGCCGATGTCGCGGCGGATCGCTTTCTCCACCGCGGTGAAGTCGGTGTGGGCTGGGGAACGCAACACACTCGCGCCACGCTCCACGTCTTCTTCCAGCGCCTCAGGATCCTGAACGAGCTCGTAGTTG
The DNA here is from genome assembly GCF_024454075.1 of Corynebacterium sp. CCUG 71335. Classification (NCBI taxonomy): domain Bacteria; kingdom Bacillati; phylum Actinomycetota; class Actinomycetes; order Mycobacteriales; family Corynebacteriaceae; genus Corynebacterium; species Corynebacterium sp. CCUG 71335. The sequence continues at coordinate 37,299 of NZ_JAGPYY010000004.1, read as the reverse complement.
CCGTTGTCCGCCATGATCCAGCCGCCGCCGTAACGCGTCGTTCCGCGCGGCTCTTCGCCGTCCAGGTACAGCAGCGAGACACTGAAGAACGCCCAGCCAACCAGCGCAGCTGTAATGCGGGAGTGCAGTGTTTCGGTGTTCTGCAACGCCGGCCACACGCCGGCGACCTCGGCAATCCAGGCCTCCAGGAACACCTTTGTCTCCGTCTCGCTGATCGGGCGGGCGGAAATGTACTGCGGGAAGCCAGCGATGACACCAGCTACGTCGAAGATGACGTCACGGAACCCGGCCCACTCGTAGTCGAGGAACTGAGTGCGGTCGGCGAAAATGATGTTGTCTGGCGAGAGATCGAACGGCGTGAACGCGCGCGAATCGCCGTGCAGCATGTGCACCTGCACCGTGTCGGCGATGTCGGCGACGTCCGAGGGAACATCAATTCCAGCGCGGCGGACGATCTCCAAGCCGTCGAGAATGCGGTTTTCCAGCATCGATTCACGCATCGCCTGAATCTCGCGGGCACCGTCCCTCGCGCGCACCATCCGGGCCAGCAGAGTATTGAAGCTCAGCTCCGCGCCTGCCGTGCCAGCGTGCATCTTGCCCAGCGACGTGCCAAGGTTGCGCAACAGCCGAATGCGCTGCTCTTCGTCCGAGTTTTCCAGCAAGGTCGCCAGCGTGTCGCCGTCGCCAGAGTCGGTGAGAATGATCGCGTGCTGCTCAAGGTCGTAGCCCAGCATCACGGGCCCCGGACGCGCTTCTTCGCTTAACGACGTTGTGAACTGGTACGCCACCACTTCCCGCAGAAAAGCAGCGTCATCGATCGGATCATCGGTCTGTGGCGAGTACTTGACCACGACGGAGCGGTACGACAGGAAGGGGTTGTTGGCCACACGCAGTCGCAGCACCACCGTGCCACTGGCGCCAGAGAGTTCCTCCGGTTCAGTCAGGTGCTGTTGCCCGCCGTAGCGCTGCGTGAGCACCGCCTCGGCGACGGCAATGATCTGCTGCTGGTCCAACATGGCGTGTGCCCTCGCTACTGGCCGGGCGTGCCTGCTTCATTGAGGGACGCTTCGTCGCCGAGTTTCACCTCGTCGCCCGCGCCCGCAGCAGCCTCAGTCGGCTTCTTTTCCGGCTTGAAGTCGACACCGGTCTCCTTGCGCTGTGCAGCCGGAATCGGTCCCGGAGCGTCCGTCAGCGGGTCGACGCCGCCGCCGGACTTCGGGAAGGCGATGACGTCGCGGATGGAGTCGAAGCCGCCCAGCAGAGAGACAATGCGGTCCCAGCCGAAAGCGATGCCGCCGTGGGGCGGAGCGCCGAAGGAGAAAGCGTCGAGCAGGAAGCCGAACTTCTCCTGTGCTTCCTCATCACCAATGCCCATGACGTCGAAGACGCGCTTTTGCACATCCTGGTTGTGGATACGGATCGAGCCGCCGCCGATCTCGTTGCCGTTGCAGACAATGTCGTAGGCGTAGGCCAGAGCCTCACCCGGCTCCTTGTCAAAGCTGTCCAGGTACTCCGGCTTCGGCGAGGTGAAGGCGTGGTGCACGGCCGTCCATTGGGAGTTGCCCAATGCGACGTCGCCGGATGCCGTGGCGTCCGCTGCCGGCTCGAACATCGGGGCATCGACGACCCAGGTGAAGGCCCACGCGTCATCGTCGATAAGCCCGAGCTTGTTGGCGATCTCACCGCGAGCGGCACCGAGAAGCGCACGCGAAGACTTCGTGTCGCCGGCGGCGAAGAAGATGCAGTCGCCCGGCTTCGCGCCCACGTGCGCGGCAATGCCTTCGCGCTCGGCGTCGGTGATGTTCTTTGCCACGGGACCAGACAGCTCGCCGTCCTCCCCGATGAGGATGTACGCCAGGCCCTTGGCACCGCGCTGCTTTGCCCATTCCTGCCAAGCGTCGAGCTGGCGGCGCGGCTGGGAGGCACCACCCTCCATGACGACGGCGCCGACGTACTCGTTCTGGAAGACGCGGAAGGTGGTGTCCTTGAAGAAGTCGGTGCACTCCACCAGCTCGATGTCGAAGCGCAGGTCCGGCTTGTCGGAGCCGTACTTCTCCATCGCTTCCTTGTAGGTCATGCGCGGAATCGGTGTGGGGATCTCGTAGCCGATGAGCTTCCACAGCTCCACCACGATTTCCTCGGCGAGCTCAATAATGTCGTCCTGGTCGACAAAGCTGGCCTCAATATCCAGCTGGGTGAATTCCGGCTGGCGGTCAGCGCGGAAGTCCTCGTCGCGGTAGCAGCGCGCGATTTGGAAGTAGCGCTCCATGCCGGCCACCATGAGCAGCTGCTTGAACAGCTGCGGCGACTGCGGCAGCGCGTACCAGGAACCCGGGCGCAGACGGGCCGGGACGAGGAAGTCACGGGCACCTTCCGGGGTGGAACGCGTCAGCGTCGGGGTTTCAATCTCCACGAACTCGTGCTTGCTCAGCACGTCGCGTGCAGCCTTGTTAGCCTTCGAGCGCAAACGCAGGGCTTCGGCCTGGCGCTCACGACGCAGATCCAGGTAGCGGTAACGCAGGCGCGTTTCCTCGCCGACCTCGCCCGAGGAGAAGTCCTCGACCTGGAACGGCAACGCCGCAGACTTGGACAGCACCTCAAGCTCGGTGGCGTTGACCTCGATCTCACCAGAGGCCAGGTTCGGGTTCGCAGAGCCCTCCGGACGCGGCTCCACCACACCGGTGACCTTGACACAGAACTCGCTGCGCAGGTCATGAGCGGCCTCAGCGACATCAGACTCACGGAAGACCACCTGCGCGTAACCGGAACGGTCACGCAAATCAATGAAGATCACGCCGCCGTGGTCACGGCGACGACCAACCCAGCCGGTGAGGGTGACGGTCTGGCCGTCCATATCTTTACGGAGATCTCCCGCAAGGTGAGTGCGCAGCACGGTGTACTCCACGTCCTTCCACGTTTCAAGCTTGAACGATTGCGTTTAACTCCCGCGAGTCTACCCAATGGCCCGACCACTCCCACGAACGGCTGTTCTCCACGGTTCGCGTCGACTATGACCCGGTGCTGTGGCAGTTCACGGCAGCAGTGGCGCGATGCTGTGGCACAATTCACGTATGACGTTCAAGAGCGGTGTCACCCCGACGGGTCAAGGTGTAAGCACCTCCGGCGGCAGCGGCCGCCGTGGCGGTGGCGGTATGCCCATCATGGTTGGCGGCGGCGGACTGGGCACCCTGGTCCTCGTCGCTTTGTTCCTCTTGCTGGGCGGCGGGGGCGGTGGCGGCGGTACATCGCCCGCCCCGCAAGGCCAGGGCCAGCACAGCGAGCAGGGTGGTGACGGCTTCGACCTGGCTCAGTGCCAGCGCGAAGGTGCTGTCAACGAGATTCCGGAGTGCCGCGCTGCTGCCACCGCAGATTCTTTGAACAACATTTGGGGCGGGGTCCTGCCGGAGCAGGCGGGCATCGACTACTCCATGCCGAACATGCGCATGTTTGAAGGCGACGTACAGACCGGCTGCGGTTTCGCCAGCGCTGACACCGGCCCGTTCTACTGCCCGCGGGACAAGACGATCTATATTGACGTGAGCTTTTACAACCAGCTCGAGCGCATGGGCGGTTCCGACGGCTCTCTGTCACAGATGTACGTCGTCGCCCACGAGTGGGGCCACCACCTTCAGAACCTCGAAGGCACCCTGGGCCTGAGTGACTACAACAACCCGGGCGAAGACTCTGCTGCGGTCGCCATTGAGCTGCAGGCCGACTGCTACGCCGGTGTGTGGGCATCCCGCGCCGACAAGGGCGAGGAGACCATGCTAGAACCGATCACTGAAGAGCAGGTCAAACAGGCAGTCCAGACCGCCCGCGCGATCGGCGACGACCACATCCAGGAGCAGTCGGGCCGCGAGGTCAACCCTGACGCGTGGACCCACGGTTCATCCGAGCAGCGCCAGCAGCTCTTCCTCGCCGGCTACAACTCCGGCTCCATGTCCCAGTGCGACACCCTAAACCGCGGCGCCTACAAGTAGACCCCTTTCACTGAGTAGTTATGAGCGAACCCACCAACCGTGCCGTCCCCTTCATGGCCGCCTTCAACGACATTGAGAGCTTTCTCCGCACCGCTTTGGACGCGAAGAAGTCGGACAGCTTCAACTGGATGGTCTCCAAGGCGGAGAAGAAGAACATTGTCACCCCCGCCCAGGCCAACGACCTGAAAGAGTTCGCCAGCCTCCGCAACGCCATTAGCCATGGTGAGTGGCAGGACTTCCGCCCCATCGCCGAGCCGCTGGCGGAGACGGTCGCGGAGATCGAGCGGATCCGCGACCAGCTTCTCGATCCCCCGCTGGCCATCGACGTCCTCGGCCACCAGGACGTGATCACGTTCTCACCCGATGACGACATTCACGAGCCCCTGCGCGTCATCCGTGACACCGGTATCTCCCAGTTCCCCGTTTACGACGACCGCCAGTGCATTGGTGTCCTCACCACGAACACCATCGCTCGCTGGCTCGCTGAGGACCTGGCTGAAGACGACACCATTAGCGCCAAGCCCGTCGGAGAGATCCTCTCCCACAATGAGCCCAAAGACCACGCGATCTTCATGCCGCGCACTGCCACTGCAGTCGAGGTCATTCACGCGCTCACCTCGCCCGGCAACGAGCGCACACTCCCCCGCTTGGTCATCATCACCGAGCACGGGAACCCGAACCAGCAGCCGCTGTGCGTGGTTACTGCCTCCAATTTGCCCGCGCTTTTCGACGCCGCTTAGCCCCCGGCCCCTCACCGCAGCCCCCGGAACGAACGCTCCCGGTTCGTCCCGCCCCGCCGTGAACATACAAAGGTTTTGTGATTTTCGTGCCGTTGAATTTGGCTGCACAAACGCCCAGTTCAGTTGTTACTTATGGGACAGGAGTTACTTGACGCGTGGACGGCACGAAAATGCGGCTCCCTGAACGCGCTCGCGCTCGCCACCCCGGCCCCCGGGTTTAATCAGCGAGCTCCTGCCCGAGCGGGCGCGCCAACACGAGCCGCACAAGGTACAGCGCAACGGCGGGAATGAAGAAGAACACCAGCGGCACTGACAGGGCAACCGGCAGTTTGATCGCGACAAGCGCTGCTCCAGCCACGACAAGGACAGCGATGACTGTGCGGCCGAGGAACCGGAACGTGTTCTGAATCGCAGCTGTAGCCAGTTCCACGAAACCATCCCGGTCCTCCTCCGCAGGCAATGAGGCGAGAGCGAAGAACCACACTGTGATGCCGGCGATGATGATCGCCCCGGAGAGAGCAAGCCCTTGAATGACGGTGAGCGCCGCACCGTCTACCCCGGCTTGGAACACCACGAATTGCTGGTAGACCAGCAGTGCACCCGCCAGCAGCAGCAGGATCCAATAGAGGGATACGCTCTTCCACCGCACGGTGAGGTGCCGGATGAACATGAGCCCATAACGGGATCCCCGCCCCTGCACCATGTCCCCGACCACGACGTTCGCGGCGCGCCACGCGGCACCCCCGGTCACCACCGGTAAGGATGTGACCACCAACAGCATGTTGAGGATCACGATGTCCGCGAGCAGCGTGAACGCCGCCATGAACTTCGAGTCGGGGTGGAAGATCTGCATGTGGCCTCGCGGCTAGCCCTTCACAGCACCTGCGGCGACACCTTCGATGATGTGCTTCTGTGCGGCGACGTAGAAGATGATGATCGGGGTGATGGCCAGCACCAGCATGGCCATCATCGCACCGAGGTCGCGGTCGCCCTGGGATCCGATGAACTGCTGGATGACAACCGGGATGGTGCGGTACGGGGTGGACAGGCCGATGACCAAGTACGGCAGGAGGTAGTCGTTCCAGATCCACATGGCGTTGAGGATGGCCACGGTGATGGCCGTGGGCTTGAGCATCGGAAGAACAACACGGAAGAACGTCGCCAGCGGCGAGCACCCATCGATGTAGGCGGCCTCCTCAATCTCGAGCGGAATGGATTTCACGAATCCGGAGAACATGAACACAGACAATCCGGCACCGAAGCCGAGGTAGAGCACCACCATGCCCAGCGGGTTGGCCAAGCCGAGCCGGTCGGCGATGACGACAGTCGGGAACATGACCATCTGGAACGGGATGACCATGGAGAACACGAAGGCGTAGTACAGGCCGTTGGTCCACCACGTCTTCACACGGGTGATGTAGTAGGCAGTCATCGCGGAGAAGAACACGATCACCACGACAGAGCTAATCGTGATCACGAACGACCACACGATCGCCCATCCAAACCCTTCACCCTGCACACCAGTGACGTAGTTGGTCAGCCCAGCCCACAGCTCACCCACCGGCAGCGCGAACGGGTTGGTGGAAATGGCGAAACGGTCTTTGAACGAGTTCAACAGGATGAAGAAGATCGGCCCGAGGAACACAACGGTCAGGAAGATCAGCACTGCGTAAATGAGGACCTTCGCACCGCCGGACACTGTGGATTCGTCGGCAGCGGCGCGTTTGTCGCTTTTCGACGGCGTCTTCATCCCGGCTGCTTCAGTCTCTTCTTCGACAGCTTTATCGGTTGCGTTGATGCTGGTAGTCATGATTTAAGCCTCCACTTCCCGGCTGCGGGTGGCGCGCAGCTGGAACATTGCGATGGCGACGACTACGACGACGAAGATGACTGCCTTCGCCTGCCCCACGCCTTCGGCGCCCACGCGGTTGAACATGGTCTTGACAATGTTGAGGGCGACCATTTCGGTCTCGCCTCCGGGTGCGCCGTCGGTAAGCGCCAAGTTCTGGTCGTAGACCTTGAACGTGTTCGACAGCGTCAGGAACAAGCAGATGGTGATTGACGGCATCATCAGCGGAATGGTCACGTGACGCAGTTCTTCCCATTTGGACACACCGTCGATCTCTGCGGCCTCGATGAGTTCCGGCGGGACGTTCTGCAGCCCGGCGATGTAGATGATCATCATGTACCCGATGAGCTGCCAGTTCATCAGCATGATCAGGCCGGCGTATCCGAAGCGCCAGTCCGCGGCGATCGTGGTCTCGTAATTCGCCAGCACAGCATTGATCATCGACTGCCAGGTGTAACCGAGCACGATGCCGCCGATCAGGTTCGGCATGAAGAACACCGTGCGGAAGAAGTTGGTGCCGCGCAGTTTCCGCGTCAGCGTCCACGCGATTGCGAATGCGATGACGTTGACGGTGATGATGGACACCACCGCCACCAGGATGGTGAAGAGCAGAGCTGAAACGAACCCTTCACGCTCGGAGAAAACGCGCGCGTAGTTGTCCAGGCCGACCCAGGTGGCATCGGTAATAGTGGTGAAGTCAGTGAATGATAGCGCCGTACCGACGAGGAACGGCACGAAGAACGCGATGCCGAATGCGATCAGTGTCGGCAGCACGAAGATGGGGAAATATTTCTTCAGTGTCTCTTGCATGGTGTGGTCCCTTGGTTGCTCCCGGTCCGCCTAATCCATCAAGGCGATCTGGTTGTCCATCTCGTACGTCCAGTCCTCTTTGAGTTTGCGCACGAGGTCCTCCCACGACATGTTGCCGTTGGCGTACTGCGCAAGGTTCTGGCCGTACAGGTCGCGGAACTGCTGGTTCGGTGAATACTGGAAGTCCCACGGGAGGGCCTCGACGGTGTCGTCGTTAAGCGCTTCCTGCACTTGGCGTGCAAGCGGATCATCTGGAACGTCGTCGATGCCGTAGTTCTCAAACGGGGCGATGAAGCCCAGCTCGTTGACGACGAGCTCCTTGCCGCGCTCGGACAGGAAGAGCCAGTCGAGGAAGTCTTGCGTGGCCTTCTGGTCTTCTTCGCTGGCCTTGTTGTTGACCGACAGGAAGTTCTCGGTGCCCACGTTGAGTCCGACATTTTCCTCGTTCGGCAGACCCATGTACATGGGCATGAACTTGATCTTGTCCTCTTTGACGGTGTTGCCGCCCTCCCCGGAAATCTGGCCCCAGGCCCAGTTGCCGTTTTGGACCATCGCGGCCTTACCGGTGGCGAATTCCGCCATCGCGTCGGACACTGCGCGGGCAGGCGCCAAGCTAGGGTTGACCGTGGAGTTTTCCAGGTACAAGTCGAGCAGGTTGTGGTAGTTCTCGCCGTAAGTGAACTCAAGCTCCCGCAGATCAGAGAAGTCTTGGACACCGCGGTCTTCGATCTCGTAGTGCAGCGGGCCGTTCATAAGGTGGTTCGTCCACCGCCACTCTTCACCGGCTCCGAGCGAGGTCGCTGCGAACACGCCCTCGATGCCCAGCTCGTCTTTGCGCGCCTGCATGTCTTCCGCCACGGCCTTCAAGTCGTCGAAGGAATTGAGCTCCTCCATCGAGGTGACCTTCGCGTCAGGAAGCGCGAAGTAGGCTTCTATGATCTCTTCGTTGTAGAGAATGCCGAAGCCCTCCATCGCGAAGGGAACGCCCACGATCTTGCCGTCCGGATCAGTGATGGGCTGCGCGTCATCCTGCAGCGATGTGGCAATCTCGAAGTCGGACATGTCGGCCAGGTAGTCCTTCCAGATGCCGTATCCTTCTTGGCCGTTGATCTGGAACAGCGTCGGCGCGTTGGATTTGGCCATCTCGGCCTTGAGCGTCTGCATGTAGGAACCGGAGGCGGCGGTGACTACTTTGACCGGCACTCCGGTCTCTGCGGTGTATTCCTCGGCGATCTCCTCGAATGCCTCGGCCTGCTCCGGTTTGAAGTTCAGGTAATACACGTTCGGGCCGTTGTTTTGCCCGCAGGCAGTGAGCAGCGACGCGCTCAACCCGACGGCGGCAACAGCCGCCAGTACGCGGGTGGTCGATTGCATGGAATGCACCTCATTCATTATCGATCGTCGTTTCAAGATCTTGGGTTTCAGCAGTGTAAATGCGCGCCTCATCGGGCCGGGCGGGCAGGATGGTGCGGAAGTAGGATTGGGCTGCCTCGTCGAGGGGAACGTAGCGCGACTCATTTTCGGAGACGAACCAGCGGTGGTCCAGAATTTCGTGAAATACTTGGACGGGCTCAAGCTTCGCGCGCAATGCGGGCGGCGTGAGCGCGACGATCGGGTCGTACCGGTTCACCAACCAGTCGAGCGCGACTTCCTCTTGGGACAGAGCACCGTCGTGGTGGAGCGCCCGGTAGACCTCCATCTCACCCAGCAATCGCTGCGCTTGCCTGTCCTGGACGTCCAACCCAGTGAGTTGTTTGAGCTTGCGGCGGTGGAAGCCGGTGGAGAACACTGCCGGTTCGATGCTCACTCGGTAGACATCGACGGTCTCGTTGTCAGCCCCGGTCCTACTCTCATGGCTGATCTCGGTCTCACCGATGTCGAAGCCGAGGGCGTGAATCTTTTCCACGTGCTCGGCAATTTGGGCGAAGGCATCGCCTTCGACAACCAGCTCCTCCGTCATGAGGCCCCACAGTTCGTGGTAGGTCGCGTCGACGGCATTGCCGAGGGCGATGACATCCACAGCGGCGTCGATGTATCCACCTGCTTGAAGGTCCATGAGTTCGCCGATGATGTTGACCCGGGCGAGCTCGACGTCGTAAAGCCTGCGTCCGCGCGAGAGCGGCTCGTGAAACTCGCCAGTCTCAGCGTCAACGAGGTACGCGGAGAACTCGTCGGCGTCGCGGCGGAACAAGGTGTTCGACAACGACACGTCGCCCCAATAGAAGTTCAGCAGGTGAAGGCGAACGAGCAGCACCGCAAGTGCCCGAATCAGCTTGCTCACCGTCTCTGGACCCAGTGCCCGGCTGAACACGTCGCGGTACGGCAACGAGAATTCCAGGTGCTCCGTGACCAGGCACGGTGTGAGTTGCTCTTCCCCCGACGCGCTGGTGCGGTTAGCCACGACAGCGACGGGAGTCACACACGGAATGTCGAGAGTACGGAGCTTTTTCAGCGTGCGGTACTCGTGGTACGCCACCGACTCGCCGATCTCTTTGATGGCCAGAGCCGCTCCCCCGGCAGAAATCAGTCGAACCGTATGCCGCGAGATGCCCCGCGGGTGCGCAGCGAGCAGCTCAGAAGGCCAGTTCTCCAGCGGGGTGGACCATGGCAGGCGAAGCAGCACCTTGGCATACGCCGGCGACTGGATGCTCATTTTCTCTGACATGGTCACTTCACCCCGCGCGGAAAGCGCGGCTTGTTCTAGATCCTTTTCCCGGTGGCCTTAGAGAACACGTGGAGACCGCCCTCATTGACGGTGACGTGAATGATGTCACCGTCTTTGATCCCGGACATCGGTGCCACGCGCACCACAATCTGGCCGGCTGCGGAATCGTCCACGCCCTCTTCGCGCCACTCGCCGCCGACCAGGTGACCGTAGATGAAGGAATCGGAGCCGAGTTCCTCGATGAAATCGACCTCAACGGGCACAGTGTGCTCGGTGGTCTCCGGAACAACGGTCAGAGCCTCCGGGCGGAACCCGATGATGATCTGGTTGTTGTCCTCCGGCGTGAGAGCCTGAACGTGCTCAGGTGCGAGCGGGATGGATGCATCGCCGAGTCGCGCCACATTGCCTTCAACATTGAACGTGGACAGGTTCATCGCCGGGGAACCGATGAAGCCGGCGACGAAGACGTTGACGGGCTCCTCGTACAGCTCGCGCGGAGTGCCCACCTGCTGCAGCACACCGAAGTTGAGCACGGCGATCCGGTCGCCCATGGTCAAGGCCTCGGTCTGGTCGTGAGTGACGTAAATGGTGGTCACACCCATGCGGCGCTGGAGGCTGGCAATCTGGGTACGAGTCTGCACACGCAGCTTCGCATCCAGGTTGGACAGTGGCTCATCCATGAGGAAGACCTGCGGCTCGCGTACGATGGCGCGCCCCATGGCCACACGCTGACGCTGACCACCGGACAGCGCCTTCGGTTTGCGGTCGAGGTACTCAGTCAGGTCGAGCGTTTTCGCGGCTTCCTCGACGCGGCGGTCGATATCGCCTTTATCCATGCCCGCGATCTTCAGGGCAAAACCCATGTTCTCGCGCACGGTCATGTGCGGGTACAGGGCGTAGTTCTGGAAGACCATGGCGATGTCGCGGTCTTTCGGCGACTCGTTCGTGACATCGCGGTCGCCGATCAGAATGCGTCCCTCGTTCGTCTCCTCCAAGCCTGCGAGCATGCGCAGCGCGGTGGATTTTCCGGAGCCAGACGGCCCAACGAGAACAAGAAACTCGCCGTCCGCGATTTCAAGATCGAGCTTATCGACGCTTGGTTTGACCGCCTTCGGATAAATCCTCGTGGCCTTGTCGTAGATCACCGTTGCCATATGCTTCTCCTCTGTTAGCCGGCGAACCCATCGGTTTAGTTTTCATCAAACCTTAGGTTGACCTTAACATCGGCGATTCACTTCCAAGGCATTCTGCAGCTATGGGCTTACTCACCCCCACTACCCCCGCGTCAACCGGGGCAAATTATTGCTCGTCGGTGTCGTTAGGGACGAAGATCGCGTCGATGATCTCGTGAACGTCGAGGGCAACGGTCTTCTGAGTTTGGTCCTCGAGGTTCTTGACGGTGATCTCTCCTGCTTCCAGCTCGCGTTCGCCGAGCACGAGGGCTGCAGCCGCGCCGGAGCGGTCTGCTCCCTTCATCGCTCCCTTAAGGCCGCGCCCGCCGTAGGACATGTCGGCGGAGATGCCGTTGGCGCGGAGCTCGTCGATAAGCAATGCCATGCGCTTCTGCGCCTGTTCGCCAATGCCCACGCCGTATGCAATAACACGCTGGTCAACGCCCTCGATCTGCACGCCTTCAGCTTCAAGGGCGAGCACAGTGCGGTCCACACCCAGGCCGAAGCCAATGCCGGAGAGGTCTTGGCCGCCGATCTGGGCCATGAGGCCGTCATAGCGCCCACCGCCACCGATGCCGGACTGTGCGCCAAGGCCGTCGTGAACGAACTCGAAGCACGTCTTGGTGTAGTAGTCCAGGCCGCGGACCATGCGCGGATTGATCGTGTAGGCGATACCGAGGTCATCGAGCGAGCCGGTGACCGTCTCGAAATGCGCACGGCACTCATCACTCAAGTGGTCGAGCATGAGCGGCGCGTCAGCGGTCATCTCCTGGACCTCGGGGCGCTTGTCGTCCAGGACACGCAAGGGGTTGATCTGGGCGCGGTGACGGGTTTCCTCATCCAGCGGAAGGTCCAGGAGGAAGTCCTGCAGTTTCTGGCGATAGGCCGGGCGGCAGGTGCTATCCCCCAGGCTGGTCAGCTCGAGGCGGTAGCCGGTCAGGCCCACGGCGCGGTAGCAGCGATCTGCCAGGGCGATCACTTCGACGTCGAGAAGCGGATCGTCAACACCGATCGCTTCCACACCGACCTGCTGGAGCTGGCGGTAGCGGCCGGCCTGCGGGCGCTCGTAGCGGAAGAACGGGCCATAGTAGTTGAGCTTGACCGGCAGCTGGCCGCGGTCGAGATTGTGCTCGATGACGGCACGCATGACACCTGCTGTGCCCTCCGGGCGCAGTGTGACAGAGCGGTCACCGCGGTCGGCGAAGGTGTACATCTCCTTCGAAACCACATCGGTGGACTCGCCGACGCCGCGCGCGAAGAGCGTGGTGTCCTCAAAAATCGGCAACTCGATGTGCTGGTAACCAGCCAGCTGCGCCTGGCGGACGAACTCGGAGCGGACCGCATGGAACGTGGCGGACGTCGGCGGGACGTAATCCGGCACGCCCTTCGGGGCGCTCAGCGGCTGAAACTTCTCGGTCTTTTCGGGCTGGCCAGTGTTGCTCACGTCGGTCGATCTTAGCGCGCGGAGCGTGCCTCGATGAGAAACGGGTTCGTCCGACGTTCCTTGTCCATTGTGGTGGCTGCGCCGTGGCCGGGCAGAAGGGTGAGCGAGTCGTCGAGATCCCACACGGGCCCCGCCAAAGACTCATTCATTGCAGCCGGGTCGCCGAGTGGTAGATCTGTGCGGCCGATCGTTCCGGCAAAAAGAACGTCGCCAGTCAATGCCACGTTCTCCTCGTCGTTGACAAGGATCGTTGACCCCGGTGAGTGACCGGGCGCGTGAACGATCCGAAAATCGATCCCGGCGAACGTCATCGTGGCCCCAGCCTTCAGGTGCCTCAGATCCGCTGGCATCTTCATGTCATCCGTGTGGAAGAGTTGCGCGAACTGGCCGGGTGCGCCCCACTTCGGGTCGAGCATGACCTCATCGTCGGGGTGAATGTAGACGGGCACGTCGAACTCAGCACACTCACGGGTGTGATCAATGTGACCGTGGGTGAGCACAACGCACTCGAGCTGCGCACCGAACTGCTCCAAGAGTTCGCGCACCTTATCGACGGTGCCGAGCCCGGGATCCACAACAAACGCCGCCGGTCGGCCCGAACCATTCGCCTTGCTGACGACGACGTAGGTATTGGTCTGAAATGGCCCAGCAGTGAAACCAGAAAGCTGCATTACTTGCCCAGCGCTTCCTTGGCTGCGTCGTAGTCGGGCTCGTTCGCGATCTCGCCAACGAGCTCGGTGTGCACGACGTTGTGATCCGCATCGGTTACCACGACGGAGCGCGCGAGCAGCCCCTCGATGGGCGAACCCTGCATGACCACGCCGTAGTCCTCGCCGAAGGTGGAGCGGAATGCGGAGGCGGAAACAACGTTGTCGATCCCCTCAGCCGCGCAGAATCGCTGCTGTGCAAACGGCAGGTCCTTGGAGATGCACAGCACCACGGTGTCGTCGACATCAGCGGCGAGCTTGTTGAACGTGCGCACGGACTGAGCGCACACGCCAGTATCCAGGGACGGGAAGATGTTGAGCACTAGTTTCTTGCCAGCGAAGTCGGAGTCGCGGACAGTGCCCATGTCGCCGCCGACGAGTTCGAAGGACGGGATTGCGGAGCCCACTGCAGGCGGTTCACCAGAGGTCGTGGTCGGTTCGTTGCGGAATGTCACGTTAGCCATGCGCCCCACAGTAAATAAGGGCGCGCAGTCCCGCCACGATCGCTGGACACTCGACTCGCGACCCATCGCACCCCCGCGAAGCACCCACCGACTAGTCTTTCTATGCATTCGACCACCTAGGCCCATTACTTAAAGGGAGTTCACGTGACCAACAATGCACAGCGCGGTAAGGATGCTCTGAAAGAGCTCGACCGCGAGATCAAGGCGCGCGACCGCAAGGAGCAGCGGCGCCCCTGGACTATTGCGGCCCTGTCGCTGCTGGTGATTGCACTTGTCGGTGGCGGCATCTACTTGGCCGCAACCTGGGGCAGTGATGACAAAGAGATCTCGGCCGAGGAGCAGGAACAGGAGCAGACCGAGGAACAGCAGGAGATGGACCCGGTGGCCCTGTCCCGCCAACGCTCCGAGCCGTTGGAAGAGACAGTCTCTTGCACCTACGAAGAGGACGGCACGGACGAGTTCTCCAAGGGCCTGCCGGAACAAGACAACGTCTCTACGCAGGGAACGGTCGACATCACCCTGGACACGTCTGCCGGTCCGATCGGCATGACGCTGGACCGTTCCGTCTCCCCGTGCACGGTCAACGCGATCGAGTACCTGGCGAAAGAGGGCTACTACAACGACACCGTCTGCCACCGCATCACCACCGAGGGCATTCATGTTCTGCAGTGCGGTGACCCGTCCGGCACCGGTTCCGGCGGCCCGGGCTTCAAGTTCGCCGATGAGTACCCGGTCGATGACCCGGCCGAGAACGAGAACATGACCTCCCTTTACGAGCGCGGCACCATCGCCATGGCCAACTCCGGACCGGGCTCGAATGGTTCCCAGTTCTTCCTCAACTACCAGGATTCTCCGCTGCCGCCGGCATACACCTACTTCGGCACCATCAGCGACGAAGGCCTGGCGACTCTGGACAAGATCGCCGAGAAGGGCGTGAAGGAGCCGGAGAATGAAGAAGAGGCGATGGGCATGATGAGCCCGGGCGACGGCACCCCGGCTGAGGAAGTCCGGATCACCTCCGCAACGGTCGGATAACACCCCACATATGCGATCCCCCGCACAGTGATGATCATCACAGTGGCGGGGGATTTCCTTTTGCTTTTCGCTTTACGACGCTCCCAGCTCGCCCACGGCAAACATCCACCATTCCTTCAAGCACATAGACAATCGCCATGTCAGTTGGTTTTTCTCCGACCGGACAAGGAATGGACCGCTCTACCAGTAACTTTCGAGCTCAAACACAGATTTGCCCGGTTCCAAAGCAGAATCCGTCCAAATGTGGTGAATTCCCTGTGAACCACCTTGCCCGCCTGATACGCGATATGTAAGGTAACAACCGTCATAACGAGCTTCTTCTGAAAGGCATCCACATGAAGATCCGCAAGGGCCTCCTCGCCGCTGCAACCGCAGCAACCGTTTCCATCTCCGGCATGACCGCTCCGGCTTTCGCCGCGAGCAGCGACAAGCCCGCTACCGCCGTTGAGGCCACCGACGACACCACCACCGAAGGTAACGAAGAGGGCTCCTCGTTCAAGAAGTTCGGCGAGGACCTGAAGGCGGGTTCCTCCGATAAGGACGGCAACTGGGACCCGAAGAAAATCTCGGCTTGGATCGGTGTGTTCACCGCACTCCTTACCGCCGTCGGCGCTCTAATCAAGTTCCTCGACAAGAACTTCGACATCAAGTTCTAGGGCATCACCCTTGATCGGCGCCTAGTATGAGGCCATCCGGCCGCCGGGATTTCCCGGCGGTCTTTTTCATTGCGGTGGGGGCGCTTTAGGCGGTCACGCGGTAGACGTCGAAAACGCCCTCGATATTGCGCACCTGGTTCATCAGGGTGCCCAGCTGTTTGGTGTCTGAGACCTGGAATGTGAACCGCACGGTGGCGATGTGGTCGTCGTCGCAGCGATGGTTGAACGCGACGACAGGCAGCTTCTGGTCGTTGAGCACACGGGTGAGCTCAGCGAGCAAGCCTTGCTTGTCCAGCGCCTCCAACTGCATCGTGGCCAGGGAGACGCCGCCGTGGCGGGATCCGCGGTCCCAGGCGACGTCGATAAGCCGTGCTTCTTCCGCTCGAAGCTTGTCGGCGTTCGTGCAATCGGAGCGGTGCACCGAGACTCCCCCGCCGCGGGTGACAAAACCGAAGATCTCGTCCCCCGGCACTGGCTGACAGCAACGTGCAAGTTTCGCCATGACATCCGGGGATCCCTGCACCAGAATGCCGGGCCCGTCGGAGCTGCTGGGCGCCTTGGTCATTTCTGACATCGGGGTGCGCGCGGTGAGCGCATCGACGGCGTCATCCTCGTCGCCGAACATCTCGACGAGCATGCTCACAACGTGCTTGGCGGAGACCTGGCCGGCACCGATGGCTGCGTAGAGCGAATCGATGCTGTCGTGGTGCAGCTGAGCGGCAACCTTGTTCATGGAATCCGTCGTGAACAGACGGTGTAACGGCAAACCGCCGCGCTGCACCTCAGCGGCGAGCGCGTCACGCCCGGCTTCCAGGTGCACCTCGCGGCGCTCCTTGGCAAACCACTGGCGGATCTTGTTGCGCGCACGCGGCGAGACGACGAAGTCCTGCCAGTCGCGCGACGGTCCGGCGTTGGGGTCCTTAGAGGTGAACACCTCCACGCGGTCGCCTGACTTCAGTGTCGACTCGAGCGCGACCAGTTTGCCGTTGACCTTCGCGCCGATGCAGCGGTGGCCGACCTCCGTATGGACGGCGTAGGCGAAGTCTACCGGAGTGGACCCCGATGGCAGGTTGATCACGTCACCTTTCGGGGTGAAGCAGAAGATCTGGGCGGATGTCAGGTCGTAGCGTAGAGAGTCGAGGAACTCGTTCGGGTCGGCCGCTTCTTTCTGCCAGTCGAGCAACTGGCGCATCCAGGTCATCTGGTCCAGCTCGGCCTGGTCGCCCTTGTGCGAGCCCTTCGTCTCCTTGTAGCGCCAGTGCGCGGCCACGCCGAACTCGGCGTTATAGTGCATCTCGTGCGTGCGCACCTGGATCTCCAGGGGACGGCCCGAATCGTTCATCACCGTGGTGTGCAGCGACTGGTACACGCCAAAGCGCGGGTTGGAGATGTAGTCCTTGAACCGTCCCGGCATCGCCGAGTACATGGAGTGGACCACGCCGATCGCCGCATAGCAGTCGCTGACGTTGTCCACCAAGATCCGGATGCCCACCAGGTCGAAGATCTCGTTGAAGTCGCGGCCGCGCACCACCATCTTCTGGTAAATCGACCAGTAGTGCTTCGGACGGCCCATGACGTCGGCCCTGACACCGTTGGATTTCAGCTCGGTCTGAATCTCCGCGGTGATCTCCTTCAGGGCCCGGTCGCGCGAGGGGGCGCGCTCGGCGACAAGGCGCACGATCTCCTCGTACTTCTTCGGGTACAAGATGGCGAAAGCCAGGTCTTCGAGCTCCCACTTGACCGTTGCCATTCCCAGGCGATGCGCCAGCGGAGCGATGACCTCCAAGGTTTCGCGGGCCTTTTTCTGCTGCTTCTCCGGGGGAAGGAAACGCATCGTGCGCATGTTGTGCAGGCGGTCGGCCACCTTGATCACCAGCACGCGCGGGTCATGGGCCATGGCCACGACCATCTTGCGTACTGTCTCTGCCTCAGCGGCGGAGCCGAAGGCGACTTTGTCGAGCTTGGTCACACCGTCGACAAGCCGTGCGACCTCAGGCCCGAAGTCGTCCGTGAGATCCGCGAGCGAGTAGTCGGTGTCCTCCACCGTGTCGTGCAGCAGTGCGGCGACAACGGTGGTGGTGTCCATACCGATCTCCGCGCAGATGGTGGCCACTGCCAGCGGGTGGGTGATGTACGGGTCACCGGATTTGCGCGACACGCCCTCATGCAGGCGTTCTGCTGTGTCGTAGGCGCGGGTGAGAACCTCGGCGTCGGCCTTAGGGTGGTACTTCTTGTGGATCGCGAACAGAGGCTCCAGCACCGGGTTAGTCTTCGGGCGTCCACCGGTCAGCGACCGCGCGAGGCGGGCGGAAACGCTGCGCATGGACGCGCCCGATCGGCGTTGGGGCTTGTCGGTCGACGTCATACGGACATTCTAGGCTGCGTCCGGCTCACCGCTGTTAATGACCACGAGCGGAACATCGCCCAAGCGCTCACGTCCGCCCAAACCGGACACCTCGAGCACGACCACGCATCCGGCGACAGTGCCGCCAGCACGCTCAATCAAGTGGCGGGCGGCGACGAGGGTGCCACCAGTGGCCAAGACATCGTCGACAAGCACAATGCGCTTGCCCTCGACATTCATGCCCTCCGCCGGAATCTCCAGCGCTGCTTCGCCGTACTCGAGCGAGTACTCCTCACTGATCACCGGCGGAGGCAGCTTGCCCTTCTTGCGGATGGCCAAGATACCCAACCCCATCTCATAGGCGACCGCGGAGCCGAGCAGGAAACCGCGGGCGTCCAGACCGCCAATCATGTCGGCACCGAGGTTCTGGGACGCCTGGGCCATCTCTTCGATGACGATGTGGAGCGCGTCGCCGTCTGCGAGCACCGGCGTCAAATCCTCGAACAACACTCCCTCTTCGGGAAAGTCCTGCACGTAGCGCATCTTGTCAGCCAATGCCTCGCGCGCGCTGCGGTACTTCGGCTTACTGCCGTGCTCGTTAGCGAGGGCTTCTTCAGGGTTGTTGGCAGGGGTATTCACGGTGCGACAGCGTCCTTACGTGGATTGCGCGGGCTCAATACGGCTAGGCGGGGGTTCAGGATTCCGAACCGGGGACCAGCCAGCGGTCCATGTTCCAGCCAATCCCGACAGGGCCAGTGTAGACCACGACGTTCTGGATGTTCTTGTTCACAATGAACGTCCGCGGCTGCGCCGACAGCGGAATCGATGGGACCTCGTCCCAGAGGCGCTCTTCTTCCGAGCGCAGGCCGCTCAGCTCTTCGGAGCGAGCGTTGGAGGTGTCATACTCGCTCATCGGGTCCACGGCACCAAGGAACGCGTCAATCGGCTCAGATTCAGCGCGGTCATTCCAGGCCGGCTCAAGCTTCATCAGGTCGGCGCGGGTTTTCCCGGGGCCCGTCACGTCGGTGACAGTGATGCCGGCGGGTTCACACGCTTTCCGCATCTCTTCCACCATGGCTTGCATGCGCGGGCTCGGCGTCGCGTACCCCACGCGCAGCTCGAGGCCCGATGCAGATTGCGCTTCCTCGATGTTCTGCTCTATGTGCCGGTTCGCAATGTCGCCCAGGCGGCGCGCCAAAGGATCGTTGTGGTTGAGCACGTGCACAGGCGAGACGGGAACTTCAATCCCGGCAACGCGTGACGACGCTTCCGCCACCGCCTTATTATCAATGCACTTCGACAACGCCTGACGGTTCTCCTTGGTCGCCCACGGGCCTGCGTCGGCGAACACGAGCGTGTCCGTCATCTCCCCGATCACGGTCTGCAGCTCCTGGTGGCTTTCCGGAGCGTCACTGTCCTCCACGGACTGATCCTCGTTAGCCGGCTCAGTGTGGTCGGGGTTGTCACCGGCCACCGCGTCGTCGGCGTGCGCCCCCTCATCGGGCAGCGGCTCAGCGTGGAACCACTCCGGGTTGTGGTCATTGAGGTCAGCGACCATGAGAGCGCCGACGTTCTGCAACTCTGTCGAATCCTTCGACGGCGGCCAGACAACGATGCGGTCCATCTCCGGTGCGTCCCCGTAGTAGTTCTCGTTGGGGACTAAGGTGACCTCACCGCCCTCGCCCACGCTCTCAATCGAGTACGGGCCGAAGGACACCTGCAGCTCTGGATCGAACCCAGCCATGGTGAAGCCGTAGCGCCACACATCCGCCGTCCTTGCGAGGACGTCTTCATTCATGTCTTGCAGCGCGGTAGTCAGTTCGGCTTTGCTCATCCCCAGCTTGCGCGCGATCGCGTGCGCCGGCAGCACCGTTCCGGCGCCAAAGAGTTCGCGCCAGCGTCCACCCTTGCCTTCCTGGAACACGACCGTGAATTCTTTCGCGCCCGGCTTGCAGTCAACACTTTCCACCTGCTGCATCTGCGGCATGTGGGAGGAGAAAATCTGCGGGTTGGCACCAGCCGTGTAGGCAAGGGTGTAGTCGTCGCACGTCACCGGCTCACCGTCTGAGAACACAGCCTGATCGGACAGGGTGTACACGACTTGGCGCTGCGGGCCAGGGAGAACCTGCGTCTCCATCAGGTCGGTGTTCGGGATGCGTTGACCGGACGGCCCGGGAACGAAGACTCCGGGAAACACGCGGCCAGACAAGCGCTGCATCTTCAGGGAATCACCGACGTTTGACCCGGCGTTCGTGGTCACCAGCGGGTCCGACAGCTGGTAGCCGAAGGAATCAAGAGCATCAGCGCCGGAGGAGTCCTTTTCAGATTCACTGCACCCGCTCAACACCATCGCTGACACGGCAAGTATAGCCGCGACCTGCTTTCCACGGTTCCACCTCACGGGCAGTTCCCCTTCCTTCCGGACATTGTCTCGATAGCGTTTGAACTTAGGCTACAAACCAGCACACTAGCGCTGGCTCGGCCTCCACGTCGTGGTGGTTGTGCGTGCCGCATCGGTCTCGACCTCATTGTAGGAAGCCGACGTCACCGGAGAGGTCACCGTGCGCTTGGGCTTTCCACCAGCAACATCAGCGTTGTCGTCATCGTCGTCTTCCGCACCGTTCTTGCCGGCGCGGTAGTCAGCCACCGCTTGGTTGTGCCGCTTGTACTTGCTCTTCATGTTGGTCAGGCTGACCAGCAGCGGAGTAGCCAGGAACAGGGAGGAGAAAATGCCCTCCACAACGCCGATGAGCTGAATGAGCGCCAAGTCTTGCAGGGTGCCCACGCCGAGCATCCACACGGCGACAACCATCAGGGCGATGATCGGCAGCGCCGAGATGACAGAGGTGGAGATAGAACGCATGACAGTCTGATTGACCGCCAGGTTCGCTTCCTCGGCGTACGTCGACCTGCGCGAGTCCAAGACACCTTCCGTGTTCTCCTTGACCTTGTCAAAGACGATGACAGTGTCGTAGATCGAGAAGGTCAGCACGGTCAGCAGACCGATGATCATCGCCGGGGTGACTTCCAGGCCGAAGAGCGAGTAGATGCCCATGATGATAATGCCGTCGATAAGCAGGGCGAGCATGGCCGCGATCGCCATATTGCGCTGCAGACGAATAGCCACGTACGCGGCGGCTGCGATGAGGAAGATCACCATCGACAGGATCATGCGCTGAGTGATCGTGGAACCCCAGGATTCGGAGACAGTCGAGTCGCCAATGGCGTCAGGGGTCGCTTCGCCGGCAGCATCCTTCGGCTGGTGCTGCTCGTAGATGGCCAGGCGGGCGGCGTCGATCTGCTCCTGAGTAAGGTGCTCGGAGTTGATTTCCAGCGAGCGCGCGTCACCCGCACCGACGATCTGGGTCAGCTCCGGGGTGACACCCGTGGCGTCGACGAAGGTCTCCTCCACTTCCTCAGCCACAAGATCGCCGGCCGGCATCGTCATCTTGGTGCCGCCCTCGAAGTCGATGCCCAGGTTGAAACCGCGAATGAGCATGGCCGCAATCGAGATGACCAGCAGGGCGACGGTGATCAGGTACCACAGCTTCGAACGGCCGACGAAGTCGATCGCACCGGATCCCTCATACAGGCGCTCCATACCCTTGGTGGCCGTGGTCTGCTTCGTCTGCGTGGTCTTTGCCGCCGTGGCAGCAGAGTCGGAGGTAGTAGCTCCGTTGTCGTGAGCGTTGACGGAGGTAGTCATGGTTACTTCTCCTCTTCGTTGCCGGCGGTAAAGCGCGTGCTGCCGCGCGTAGCATCGGTGCGGATGGAGGCCGGTGCGGTACTGGGATCAGAGTCGCTGACCGGGACTCCGGTCGTGTCCTGGGATGTTTCGACGATCTTGAGATCGCTGTCTTCCAGGTCCTCGTTGGCTCCTGCGGTCACCGGAGCACCGGCGCCGACGAGTGCCGGCTGCTTTGCCCGGCGCACGGACTTCCTCGGGTTGGCATTCTTGGATTTCGCTGCCTCGAACGCTTTGCCCATACCGTTGACGGACGGCTTGGCCCAGAACGGGTTGCGGGACGCGAGAATCATCAGCGGTGCAGTGACCAGGAAGGTCACCAACAGGTCGAAGATCGTGGTCAGACCCATGGTGAAGGCGAATCCCTTGACCTCACCGACAGCGAGGATGTAAATCACCACGGCACCAATGAGCGTGACGATGTTACCGGTGACAATAGTGTCCTTCGCACGATCCCAGCCATTGAGGGTTGCAGAACGCAAAGTTCTACCGCGGCGGACCTCATCCTTGATGCGTTCGTAGAGGACCACGAAGGAGTCGGCGGTGGTACCGATACCGATGACCAAACCGGCCACACCCGACAGGTCGAGCGTGTAGCCGATCCAGCGCCCCAGCAGCACGAGGGCGCCGTACACCAAGGCGCCAGCGGCGAACAGGGTGAACAGTGAGATCACACCGAACAGGCGGTAGTAGTAGAAAACGTAGGCGGCCACAAGCAACAGGCCGACGAGACCTGCAATGATGCCTGCGTTGAGGGAGGCGACACCCAGTGACGGCGGAACCGTCATTGCAGTTCCACCCGGTTCGCCGTTCTCACCGGCAAACGACAGCGGCAATGCACCGTAGCGCAGGTTGTTCGCCAGAGTTTCAGCTTCCTCCTCGGTGAACTGCCCGGTGATGGAGGTCGCGGAACCGACTGGCGTCGGCGACTGAATCTGCGGGGCCGAGATGACCTGCGAGTCGAGCGTGATGGCGACCTGTTGGCCCACCATGGCACCAGTCAGTTCAGCCCAGGTGGACGAGCCGTTGAACTCACCGTCCTGTTTGAAGGCGAAGTTGATCTCCATCTGGCCTGTCTGCGGGTTGAACCCGCCCGTGATCGGACGGTTGGTGTCAATCTCGCTACCGGTCAGGCGCGGTCCCTCGGGATCTTCCACGCCCTGCAGCAGTGGAACGGCCTCGAGCAGCATCGGTTGGCCGCCGCTGGAATCGCAGGCCACCAGGGGCTTGGTCGGATCGTCGGTACCCGCCAGCGGATCGGCCGGGACAGTGCCATCTTCGCCCTTCGGCGTGCACAGAGCCTGCATGAGGATGGTGGCGGCCTGCAGCTTCGTCGGGTCATCAGACTGACGGTCCTCGCGGAGCATCTCCGTAGTCTCCTGGCGGAAGTCAGACGCCTCGAGGGTGTTGTCCGGTTCCGGCTTCGGCTGAGCGGTGATCTCCGGGGCCTCGATCGGCTCTGGCAGTTCCATCCCTTCCGGGACCTCTTCGCCCTGCTCTTCTTGAGCCTTCTTCATGGCCTCGATCTGCTCATTCATGCCGTCAGCGAACTGCTTGACGGTAGTCTCCGCCTCCTCCGGGGTGAGTACGCGGTATTCGACCCAGCGGTTGGCCATCTCACCGAAAACGTCCGGGAACGCTTCCTGATCGATCATCGGGCTTTGCTGGCCGACCGGGCGGAACAGCAGCTGGGAGGTTTGGCCGATGTTGCGTACTTCGGAGGTGTCCTCACCAGCGACCGTGATCACCAAGGTGTTGCCGTCGACGACAACAGATGCGTCGGACACGCCCATACCGTTGACGCGGTTCTCCAAAATGGTGCGGGCCTGATCGAGCTGCTCCTGCGTGGGTTGCTCGCCCTGAGGCACCAGTGTGACACGGGTACCTCCCTGCAGGTCGATACCCAGCTTCGGAGAAGCCGTCCTATCCCCAGTGAAGAACACTAGGGCGTAGGTAGCCACGACAATGAGCGCGAACAGCGCCAGCGCACGTGCCGGCCACGCCCGTTTCGATCCCCCCTCGCGGGAGGATCGTTTCTTGGAAGTCTTCGAAGTCACGTACGTGCTCTCCTCATAACCTGCTGCGTCAACCCCGCCGTGCTCCGCAAGCCATGGTCGGCCCCGGGGCATGGCGGGGAAAAATCTTCAAAAGGTGATCGTACGGCATGGACCCGGATTTGAATAAGCCGGTTCCGGCCGGGTGCTACGGGCGCGGATCCTGCTCCGGGTCCACGTAGCCCTCGGGGTGCTCACCATCGTCAGCACTAAAACCGTCAGCACTACCGGCATTCTCAGCGCCCGGCTGCACTGTTTCATCGTCGATAATCTTCATCACACCGGCGCGGTCCATGGTCACGACAGCGCCCGGGGCGAGTTCCACTTCCACAGTTTGCTCGGTGCCGCCGACAATCTCTCCGTAGAAACCGGAGACAGTGAGGATGCGATCGCCCGGCTTCGCAGACGCCTGCAGTTGTTTGGCCTCAGCGATGCGTTTGCGGTTCACCCGCGACATCACAATCATGGGCAGCGCGAACAGGGCGAAAACAAGAAGCAGAAGAATTAAATCCATGGCTCCTCATTGTGGCATAGCTCAGTCAGTACAAATGGAGCTGTCCCGGCGCTTCCGGCGGCGGTGTCATTCCAAGGTGGTGCCAGGCCGAGGCAGTAGCCACACGCCCACGTCCTGTGCGCGCCATTAACCCAGCGCGAACAAGGTACGGTTCGCAGACCTCTTCAACTGTCGACGGTTCCTCCCCGACCGCAATCGCCAACGTGGACACGCCCACCGGGCCACCCCCATGAGACTTGATCAAAGTCTCCAGCACGGCCCGGTCAAGGCGATCGAGTCCGAGCTCGTCGACGTCGAAAACCTCGAGAGCTTGTTGGGCCGCCTCGACCGTGACGCGGCCGTCGCCGTTGACCTCAGCCCAGTCGCGCACGCGGCGCAGAAGACGGTTGGCAATACGGGGTGTGCCGCGCGAGCGGGAGCCGATCTCCACCGCGGCGTCGCGGTCGATGTCCACCCCGAGGATCGATGCCGCACGTGTGATCACCCGGGTCAAGTCGTCTACGTCGTAGAACTCCATCTGCGCAGTGAACCCGAAGCGGTCGCGCAGCGGCCCGGTGAGCATGCCCGCTCGCGTGGTGGCGCCCACGAGGGTGAACGGCGGAATATCCAGCGGGATCGATGTTGCTCCCGGCCCTTTGCCGACGATGACGTCAATGCGGAAATCCTCCATTGCCATGTAGAGCATTTCTTCGGCGGGCCGGGCGATGCGGTGAATCTCGTCGATGAAGAGCACGTCGCCTTCCATGAGGTTCGACAACATCGCCGCCAGATCGCCCGCACGCTCCAGCGCGGGACCGGACGTCATGCGTAGCGACGTCCCCAGCTCCTGCGCAACAATCATCGCCATCGTCGTTTTACCCAGGCCGGGCGGGCCGGACAGCAGAATGTGGTCGGGAACGACATTGCGCTTCTTCGCGCCTTCGAGCACGAGACCGAGCTGCTGGCGGACTTTCGGCTGACCGATGAACTCATCAATCGACTTCGGGCGCAGTGCTTTCTCGAAGTCGCGTTCCTCGGTGTGCTCAGTGGCGTCGATAGGCGAATTGACCTGGCGCGCGAGCTCCGGCGGAAGTTCGAACTCAGTCTTTTCCACATCCGACATTTACTTCTTCCCCAATCTGTTCAGCGCAGCGCGCAGCAAGACAGAAGATTCAGCACCGTCGTTCTCTGCCGCGACAGCATCGACAGCAGCCCGCGCGCTCTTCTCCGGGAAGCCCAGTCCGACGAGAGCTTCCACGACCTGCTCCGTCGCGAACGAGCTTCCGCTTATCGGCGGCACCTCCCCAGCGGCCTCCGGCGCCTCCGATTGGGCTGCCCCCGGGTAGAGCCCCTGGAGCTTGTCCTTGAGCTCGAGCACCATGCGGTCAGCCATCTTCTTGCCCACACCCGGAATCGACTGGATCGTCTTCGCGTCCCCGGAAGTGATGTGGGCGGCCAACTCACCTGGGGTGAAGACAGACAAAGCGGCGATGGCCAGTTTGGGTCCGAGCCCCGAGACTGCGGTGAGTCGATGAAACATGCTGCGCGCGTCATCGTCAGTGAACCCGTAGAGCGTCATGTCGTCTTCGCGGACCACCAAAGTGGTCAGCACACGGGTTGTCTCCCCGCGGACCAGATGGGCCAGCGTCGGCGGCGGGGCCAGGAAACGGTACCCCACCCCAGCGCATTCGATGACCGCGTGGTCCAAGCCGATGGAGATGACCTCGCCGTTGAGCGAATCGATCATGGGTTCACTACGCCTTTCCTGTGGTGGAGTTCAAAGCCAACGCTGCGGCGTTGCCGCGCGCGAGCAACGGGGCGCGCCAGCAATGGCATACAGCGATTGCCAGCGCGTCAGCGGCGTCAGCTGGTTTCGGTGGCGCGCCCAGCCCGAGGATGCGGGTGATCATGGACGTCATCTGCTTTTTGTCCGCGCGCCCGTTGCCCGAGACCGCTTTCTTGACCTCGGACGGGGTGTACATGTGCACGGGGATGTCGCGCTTCGCCGCCGCCAGCACCATCACGCCCACCGCATGGGCGGTATGCATGACTGTGGAGACGTTGCCGCGTTCGAAAATGCGCTCCATGGCGATCACGTCCGGCTGGTAGTCGTCGATCCACTCTTCCACCGCCTGCGACAGACGCAGCAGACGGTGCGCCAGTTCAGCATCGGAGGGGGTGCGCACAACACCCACCGCCACAGGAATGACCTGGCGTCCCTTCCCAGCCTGAATGACAGACAGGCCGCACCGGGTCAAGCCCGGGTCAATGCCCATCACACGCAGGCCTTCGAGGTTCATCGCTCCCCTTGTCCACCCCGACCTTCGGAGTCACACATTTGTTCTACCACACGGTGTGGACACAACCGGGGACCGACGTACTCTGCTTACTCTGCGGCCAGAGCTTGCGCCACCTCGTCGGAAAGCGTCATGTTGGTGTAGACGTTCTGGACATCGTCGGAGTCCTCCAACGCGTCGATAAGCTTCTCCAGCTTCTTCGCGCCATCGAGATCCAGATCGACCTCGACTGAAGAGCGGAAGTCCTGCTCGGTCTCCTCGACCTCAATTCCAGCTTCCTGCAGTGCGTCGCGCACGGCGTGCAGGTCAGATGCCTCGGAGACGACCTCGAAAGACTCACCCAGGTCGTTGACTTCCTCGGCACCAGCCTCAAGCACTGCCAGAAGGACATCGTCCTCAGTCAGCTCGCCCTTGGCCACGGTGTTCACGCCTTTGCGGGCGAACATGTAGGCCACAGAACCGGACTCTCCCAGGTTGCCGCCGTTCTTGGTCATGGCGGTGCGGACCTCAGTAGCTGCACGGTTGCGGTTGTCCGTCAGGCACTGAATCAACATGGCCACGCCGTTGGGCCCGTAGCCCTCGTACGTGATGTCTTCCCAGTCGGAACCGCCAGCTTCTTCGCCGGAACCGCGCTTGCGTGCACGCTCAATGTTGTCGCCGGGAACGGAGGCCTTCTTGGCCTTCTTGATCATGTCGTCCAAGGTCGGGTTGCCCGCCGGGTCACCACCGCCAGTGCGTGCCGCGACCTCAATGTCCTTGATCAGCTTCGCCCACAGCTTGGAGCGCTTCGCGTCGTTAGCCGCTTTCTTGTGCTTCGTGGTTGCCCACTTTGAGTGGCCTGCCATGTGCCTCTCCCCTCTACGCGGTGATGAAGTGTCGGCTGTTCAGTATACGGAGGGGTGCCACAGCCACTTACTTGAAGGCCGGTTTGCCTTCCTCCAGTGTGCGCGTGAGCCCTTCCTGCACAACCATTGCCACCAGGTTGCCCTCCCGGTCGAAGATGCGGCCCTGGGTCAACGCGCGGCCAGCGTGCGCTGACGGTGAGACTTGGTCGTAGAGCATCCACTCGTCGGCGCGGAAAGGACGCAAGAACCACATCGCGTGGTCCAGCGACGCCATCTGCACATGCGCATCACGGTGCGGCACCAGCGCGGAGTGCAACAACGTCAGGTCCGACATATAGGCCAGGGTGCAGATGTGGAATGTTTGGTCGTCGGGAAGCTCCTTCTTGGAGCGGAACCACACGACTTGCTGGCTGGGTGTGTACTTGTTGTGGTCGAACTCGTCCTCGGGCACGATGCGCACGTCCCAGTCCTTCGCCCACAGCTTGAAGAATTTCAGCGGGCCGTCCACCTGCTCCAACGGAACCACGTTTTCCGGGTCCGGGACGGTGCGCATCGTGTCGGAGTGCTCAATGCCGTCATTGTCGGTGACGTGGAAGCTGGCCTCCATATGGAAGATGGCCTTGCCGTCCTGGATCGCGCGCACAACACGGGTGGCAAAGCTGCGGCCGTCACGCACCCGCTCAACAACGAAGATGGTGTCCTTGTCGGACTGGCCGGGGCGGACAAAGTACCCATGCAGGGAATGAACGATCTTGTCGTCCTCCACTGTTTTCGTGGCCGCGGACAAGCACTGCGCGGCGACCTGTCCACCGTAGGTGCGCTGCAGACCGGTGAACACGCCCGTGCCGCGGAAGATGTCGGAGTCCAGCTGCTCCAGATTCAGGATCTCATCAATGGTGGGTACTACGAAGTCCATGAACAAACACCTTAGCCCGAGTGAACCTCTCCCGGAGGCTGCGGGCAAAATTCCGGCATTGGTGCTGTACCGGCCAACCGCAGCGCTCTCACCCCCGGTTTGAGACGCACGGCGCGCGCCGCTGACACAGCATCGTTGTACAAGCGCAGCGCTAAACCCACGCGTTCGTCGGCGCGCGCGAGTTCCGCTGCCTGCACCCGGGACGACAGGGTGGGTAGCTGGTCGAGCACGCGCCTTTCCGCCAGAAGCCGGTCATGAAACTGTGCTGGGGCAAACCCGATGCTCTCCGCCTCCCGGGCTGCAGGCGCAAGCGGCGGGCACAGGGCGGCGACAACCGCCATGCGGCGGTCCAGAGCTGCCCCTAAGCCGTCATGCGCGCGGTCGAGACGGATGTGGAGCCGGTCGAGACGGCGGGCCGTGAGCACTGCCCACAGGGACACAATCGCTACGACAGCAACAATCACGCACACAACCGCGATCACTAGTTCCACGATTGCCCTCCCATCACGGTCTCATACACTTCCATCACCTCGCGGGAGACGACACCCCAGTCGTAGCGAAGAGCGCGGGCCTGCCCGGCGCGGGCCAGCTGTGCGCGCGCCGATGGGTCTTGGATGAGTCCGGCAAGGGTGGCGGCAAGAGCGTCAGAGTCCCCCACCGGGAAGAGAAGGCCGGCTGGGGTGTCAGATTCTGTGTCGCAAACGGCGGCGAAAGCTTCAATGTCGCTGGCAACAACAGCACACCCTGCAGCCATTGCTTCCACGAGGACGATGCCGAAGGACTCCCCACCGGTGTTCGGTGCGACATAGATGTCCGCCTCCCCGAGGATCTGCGCTTTCTCCTCCTCGGTGACCCGTCCAGCGAAGTCGACACCGGGAACCTCGCGGTGGGTGCCTCCCCCGACGACGGTGACGCGGAAGTCGCAGTTCACCATGGCCCGCAACCTCGCAACCGCATCGAGGAAAACGTCCAGCCCTTTGCGGGGTTCATCGAGACGCCCAAGAAAGACAATGTTCACTGGGCCGCTGTCACTGTGCCGCTGCGCGTCACGGAACCGTGCGCTCTCCACCCCGTTGGGGATGAGCAACGGGTCCCCACCAAGCTGCTCCACTTGCCAACGGCGGGACATCTCGCTGACGGAAATCCCCGCGTCAATTTTCTCCAGTGCGGGCCGCAGGAACGGCCTGGCGAGTTTCAATAAGGTCGATGACACCGCCGACGCGTGATACGTCGCCACCACCGGGCCGCGTGCCACGATGAGCGCGGCTAGGGAGTAGCTGGGGGCGTTCGGCTCATGCAGGTGAAGGACGTCGAAGTCCCCGGCGCGAAGGAAGTTCCGGACGACCCGGAAGGTCTTCGGCCCGAACGCGATACGCGCCACCGAGCCGTTGTAGCTCAGCGGCACAGTGCCCCCACCGAGCGTCACGTAGTCCGGCACTTCTGACGGGTCCGTCCCCGGCCCGAGCACTGCGACCTCGTGCCCCTGGCTGATGAACACCTCTGCGAGGTCGAGAATGTGCGCCTGCACCCCGCCGGGGTGGTCGAAGGAATACGGGCACACCATGCCAATTCGCATTCCGGCCTCACTCCCCGTACGTGCGAGGCTTGCGGGTTTTCTTGTCAGCAAGGAAGACCGGCTGCAGCGCATGCCAGTCCTGGGGGTGGGCGGCGATGTTCGCGGCGAAAAGATCCGCCACGCGCTGCGTTGTCTCCTCGACGGTGGTCACCTCCACCTCCGGGGAGCCCGATAGCCCCCAGCGCGGATCACGGTCCGTACCCATGAACCATGAGTGCGCCACATGCAACCCGGCGCCGGTCTCTAGCGCCAGCTTCGCCGGGCCTGCCGGGAACGTCGCCTGCTCACCGAAGAAGGACACGGGCACTCCCCGCGGCGTCATGTCGCGCTCCCCCATGAGGCACACCACCCCGCCGGCAGCCAGCACCTCTTTCATCTGCTGGTACGGCGGCACCTTTTCCCCTGTGGCGGCGAGAACGTTGAATCCGAGTTGCTGCCGGTAGTCCACGAACGCGTCGAAAAGCACTTCGGGCTTGAGCCTTTCTGCGACGGTGGTGAAGCCGCCGTAGCGCTGCACGAACCACATCCCTGCCATGTCCCAGTTCCCGGAATGCGGCAGCGTGAGAATGAGGCCTTTGCCGCGCGCGAGGGTGGCATCGACGTACTCGCGGCCAGTGACGTCTTCGTCGAGCCGCGCCATGAGCGCCTCATTCCCCGCGATCGCCGGCAAGCGGAAGGCTTCGCGCCAATAGCGCGCGTAGGAGCGTATCGACGCCCGCACCAACTCCCGCGTCACATTCTCCGCCCCCACAACCCTGGTGAGATTGCGGCGCAGCATCTCCGGTCCCGTGCCCTTGCCGGAAGCGTAATCCGCACCCGCGTTGAACACCGCGACTGCCAGAGGATCCGGCATGCGGCGCACGAGTTTCCACCCGGCGATGTAACCCGCGGCGCGCAGCTTTTCGCCAATGCTCTCCTTAGACATTGGCTGCCTCCGGAGCGCCGGCGGGCGCAGCAATGCGCTGCTGCGCGCGGGGATCGCGGGAGGCTATGATCAGCCGCTGCACCACCGTGAACACGGAGCCAACCATGAGCAGCCATAGCGCGATTTCAATCGCGTGCGGTACACCAAGCCCTTCTAAGAACAGCCCGACCAGCGACACGATGAGCCGCTCGGGGCGTTCCACCAAGCCACCGTCGACTTTCAAACCGCCCGCTTCCGCGCGCGCCTTGATGTAGCTAATGGTTTGCGAGAGCACGAGGACAGTAAGGGCAACGACGATATGCGCTGGGTGCGCCTGGTCGACGTAGATGAGCCAGAGGCAGATGGCGCCGAACAGTGCGCCGTCGGTAAGCCTGTCGCAACTCGCGTCCAACGTCGCGCCGAACGCGGTACCGCCTCCGCGCAGACGCGCCATCGTGCCGTCGACCATATCGAAGGCGGAGAAGAACGCGATGAGCACTGCCGCCCACACCAACTGATCCGCAGGAATGAGCACGACGGTGACGGCGATCGCGGCAAGCGTTCCCAGCAGCGTCACGGCGTTGGGACTCAGGCCCATGCGCAGAAGAAGCTTTGCGACGGGCTCAGCCACCGGCGCCGCCGTCTTCCTCCCATGCACACTAAGCACGGGCGTCCTCATCGCAGATTTCGGCCCACGCGTCCGCAAGCAGTGCACGCGTGTCCTTGAGCAGCTGCGGCAACACTTTGGTGCCACCGATGACGGTCATGAAATTCGAGTCCCCTGCCCACCGCGGAACAACATGGAGATGCAGGTGGTCACCGACCGAACCACCGGAGGCCTTGCCTAGGTTGAGTCCGACATTGATCGCCTCCGGCTGGGACACGCGCTTAAGGGTGCGCACCGCCAACTTGGCGAAGACAGCCATCTCCGCCGTCTCCTCTTCCGACAGCTCCTCAAGATCCGCAATCTTGCGGTACGGCACGACCATGAGGTGCCCAGCGTTGTACGGGTACAGGTTGAGCAGCGCGTACACCGTCTCCCCGCGGGCGATGATCAACCCATCCTCGTCTGATTCCTTCGGCGCAGCTAGGAAGGGGTCTTCGTGTCGCTTCTGCTGGCCGGGGATCTTCGAGATGTAGTTCGAGCGGTACGGTGCCCACAGGCGCGTGAGCCGGTCCGGCTCGCCCACGCCCTGGTCGACGTACGCTTGGCCGTTATTGTCGCTGTGCCTCAATGGACACCTCGTTCGGCTGCTCATTGTTGTGGCTGTCTACCCACTGGCTGATCAGCTCGATCGCCTCATCCACGGGCACACCGTTGACCTGGCTGCCGTCGAGGAAACGGAAGCTCACCGCGTCCGCCTCCACATCGCGCGCGCCGGCGAGCAGCATGAACGGCACCTTGCCGGTGGTGTGGTTGCGGATCTTCTTCTGCATGCGGTCATCCGAGTGGTCCACACTCGCGCGAATGCCGCGTTTACGCAGCTTGTCAGTGACGGCATCCAAGTGCGGCGCGAACTCGTCTGCCACCGGGATGCCCACCACCTGGCGCGGTGCCAACCAGGCGGGGAACGCGCCGGCGTAGTGCTCTAGGAGCACGCCGAAGAAGCGCTCGATAGAACCGAACAGGGCGCGGTGAATCATCACCGGGCGCTGCTTGGTGCCATCGGAGCTCGTGTACTCCAAGTTGAAGCGGTCCGGCAGGTTGAAGTCCAGCTGAACGGTGGACATCTGCCAGGTGCGGCCGATCGCATCGCGCGCCTGCACCGAAATCTTCGGACCATAGAAGGCAGCACCCGCCGGGTCCGGCACCAGCTCTAGGCCCGACTTGGTAGCCACGGACTCCAGGATGTTCGTCGAACGCTCCCAGATGTCGTCGTCGCCGATGTACTTCTCCGGATCCTTCGTCGAAAGCTCCAGGTAGAAGTCATCCAGGCCGTAGTCCTGCAGCAGGGAGATGATGAACTCGAGGACG
This sequence comes from Corynebacterium sp. CCUG 71335, assembly GCF_024454075.1. Lineage (NCBI taxonomy): Bacteria > Bacillati > Actinomycetota > Actinomycetes > Mycobacteriales > Corynebacteriaceae > Corynebacterium > Corynebacterium sp. CCUG 71335. The sequence goes on along the minus strand of NZ_JAGPYY010000004.1, from coordinate 4,628 downwards.
TCAGTCAGCTCTTGCTCCAGCTGGTCCTCAGTGCAGTAAATGTGCGCGTCGTCCTGCGTGAAACCGCGGGCACGGGTCAGGCCGTGCACCACGCCGGACTTCTCATAGCGGTAGACGGTGCCGAACTCGAATAGGCGCAGCGGCAGTTCGCGGTAGGACCGCCCGCGGGAGTCGAAGATGAGGTTGTGGAACGGGCAGTTCATCGGCTTGGCGTAGTAGTCCACCGGCTGCTTGACGCAGTTGCCGTTCTCATCCCACTCGCCGTCGAGCTGCATCGGCGGGAACATGCCGTCGGCGTACCAGTCCAGGTGACCGGACTGCTGGAACAGGTCACCCTTGGTCACGTGCGGGGTGTTGACAAACGAGTAGCCCGCCTCCAGGTGGCGCTTGCGGGAGTGGTTTTCCATCTCCATGCGCACAATGCCGCCGTCCGGGTGGAAGACGGGCAGACCGGAGCCGACCTCGTCCGGGAAGGAGAACAGATCCATCTCGGCGCCGAGGCGGCGGTGGTCGCGCTTCTCCGCCTCTTCCAGCATGTGCTGGTACTCTTCGAGCTTCTCCTTGGTTTCCCAGGCAGTGCCGTAGATGCGCTGCAGACCGGCGTTGGACTGGTCGCCGCGCCAATAGGCTGCCGACGAACGGGTCAACGCAAAGGCTGGAATGTACTTCGTGGTGGGCACGTGGGGGCCGCGGCACAGGTCGTGCCAGACGACCTCGTCCGTACGCGGGTTGACGTTGTCGTAGTGGGTCAGGTCACCGGCCCCGACTTCGGTGGCCTCGTCAGAATTCGGATCGACCGAGCCCTTGTCCTGGATCAGTTCAAGCTTGTACGGCTCGTTCTTCAGGTCTTCCGCTGCTTCCTCGGTCGAGGCGTAGACACCACGGACGAACTTCTGGCCCTGTTTGATGATCTTCTTCATCCGCTTTTCCAGCGTCTTCAGATCCTCAGGAGTGAACGGCTCCTTGACGTCGAAGTCGTAGTAGAAGCCATCATTGATAGCGGGGCCGATACCCAACTTCGCGTCGGGGAATTCCTCCTGGACAGCCTGCGCCAGCACGTGCGCGCAGGAGTGGCGGATGACGCTGCGACCCAGTTCCGTGTTGGCCGCTACCGGCATGAAGGTTGCAGTTTCCTCGGGCACATGGGAAAGGTCCTTGAGAGTGCCTTCCTCATCCTGGACGACCACAATGGCGTCTTCGCCCTTATTCGGTAGGTTCAACTCCCGCATTGCCGCCCCGACCGGGGTACCGGCAGGAACCTCGAAAGGCTCGAAAGCTGGGGCTGGGGACATCCCGCTCGACATATCTGTTTTCAGCGCTCCTTTGCGCTCGCGCACCGGCGGCATACCTGGCCGCTGGCACTGGTCTTGGTGCTTCGCGTGTGCGATCTTACCCCGGGCCGGTCACAGACCTGCTAGTTGCGCGGATCTACACCGTCTTCTCCGTCGGTTTCACGCTCGGCGGTGCCGGCTCCCTGGGTGCCTTCCCCTGCCGTGTAGCCGGCTCCGGTGTGGCCGGAGCGGTTGTACTGGTTACCCTCTTTGGTCTCGTTGTAGTCCAAGTCGCGGATCCGCTTATCCGCTTTCTTATGTTGTTGGCGCTTGCCCATCGCAGCAATGCCGACACCGCCGAGCAGCAGGACACCCATGAGCAGCCACAGCCAGGTGTAGCCTCCGTCGGTCACCTCATCGGAGTTCTGCGATGTCTCGTCAGACCCCACTTCAGAAGAGTCCTCCTGGTGCACGGTCGCGTCTTCGGTTTCCTGGGCAGCCTGCATTCCGTCGGGGGCATAAGTGAACTGGGTCATGCCCTTTGTCGCGTGCCCGTCGGAGGACGTGATCTGGAAACCGATCCGGTAGTCACCCGGCTCTGGGTTCAGACCGTCCGGCACATCGATGCTCACGTTGCGGCCGTCTACCTCAGGCTCGCCGCTGAACAGTACCTCGTCGTCGGAGATGCGCGACAGCGCGAAAGTGTTGAAGTCCGGCTTCGGATTCCCGGAAAACTCGAGCGTCAATTCCTCGGGGAACTCCGTCACCGTTTCCTCAATGCCCGGTGTCGCGCTGACCACTGAGTCGTGAGCGTGCGCCAACGGCGTGGCCGCCAATGCGAGTGCGGGTGCGGCAACGATGAGCGCCATACTGCGGTGGCGCAATCCAGCCATGGGAGTCTCCTTAGCGTCTTAACGTCTCTGCTGCGAAACTGCGAAACTGCGAATCTGCGAAACTGCGAACAGTCAGGGTCATATCCAGGCTAACTGCTGTTGCAGTAGAACTGGACAAAGCGCCCACAAGCCCCGGGTGGTTCGGGGCTCGACTTACCCGACGCGGTTTCGCGGGGTAGGTTAGCCGGGTGTCCCGCGATCGTGTCCCCACCGCAAGTAGTTGGCCGTTTTTCACGGTCATCTCCCTCGGCTTGGTCATGGTCGCGCTAGATAACGCGATCCTGTACACCGCGCTTCCAGCGCTGAACGCGCAGCTCGGTGCCACCCCTTTGCAGTCGTTGTGGATCATCAACGCCTATCCCCTTCTCATCACCGGACTGTTGCTGGGGACGGGCACGCTTGGCGACAAGATCGGCCACAAAAAGATGTTCCTCATCGGCCTAGTCATCTTCGGTCTCGCCTCGCTCGCTGCCGCATTCGCCCCCTCCGCATGGGCGCTTGTCGCGGCGCGCGCGGTGCTCGGCACCGGGGCTGCTGCGATGATGCCGGCAACACTGGCGTTGATCAACCAGATCTTCGTCGAGGAGCACGAGCGCAACGTCGCCATCGGCATCTGGGCGTCGACAGCAATCATCGGCGCTGCTGCCGGCCCGCTTGTCGGCGGTCTCCTGCTCGAGTTCTTCTGGTGGGGCTCCGTCTTCCTCATCAATGTCCCCATCGTCACCGTTGCACTCGCCGGTACAGTCCTCCTCGGCCCGCCGAATAAGGCCAACCCCGCCAAACATTGGGACCTCATCAGCTCGGCCTACGCCCTGTTGGCGTTGTCGGGCCTGACCATGACCATCAAGGAAGCCACCCGCACCGGGTCCGGAAACGCGCTTCTCATCGGTGCTGTGATCGCAACAGTCGTTGGAGCTGTCGCTTTCCATCAGCGGCAGAAGCGTCTCGACGACCCCCTTCTCACCTTCGACATCTTCCGCAGCCGCATCTTCGCCGGCGGCGTCCTCGCAGCGACGGGCGGCATGTTCGTTCTCATCGGCATGGAGATGACTTCCACCCAACGCCTTCAGCTTGTCGACGGCTTCTCCCCCTTCCACGCCGGCCTCTCCATCGCCGCAGTCGCACTGGTGGCATTCCCGTTCTCCATTGCAGGCGGGGCGTTGCTCGATCGGATCGGGTTCCTCAGCATCATTGGCTCCGGCTTTCTCGCCAACGCCCTCGGTGCCGTCATGTCCTGGTGGGGATCCCAATCGGACAGTTTCCCGCTCTTCCTCGCCGGCTTTCTTATCCTGGGTGCGGGCTCGAGCTTCATCATGTCGGTGTCCTCCATCGCCATCATCGGTGCTGCCCCGCTGGAGCGCTCCGGCATGGCCGCCGGCGTTGAGGAAGTCTCTTACGAGTTCGGCACACTCATTACCGTCGCCATCACTGGCTCCATTTTGCCTGCCGTCTACGCGTCCAACCTGCCGCCCGAGCTTGCTAGCGCCGGCATGGACGCCATGTTCAACCCCACCACCAACCCGCTCGCCTCTCCTGCGTACACCCACGCGCACGAGGTGGTCATTCTCTTTGTCGCCACAGCCGCCGCCCTCTTCGGAGTCGCTACGGCATGGTGCTTCCGCGGGAATCCGAAGTCTGCAGTGCCGCGCTAGACCGACCGGCCCGCCGCTTCCCGATTGACTAGTTCTCAACGACTAGATCGTTGCTTTCTCGGCCCAAATCCGAACGATCTAGCTGTTTGGATCTAGCTAATCGCACCGCGCCCCCCTTCGGCCTTATCTATGGCCTCAACGTTCTGCGTCACTCTGGCGCGCGAAAGCGGCAGTCGCGGCACAAAGAAACCCCATTTCAGACCAGAACTGGGGCTATACTGTGGTCCTAGCTGGGATCGAACCAGCGACCTTTCCGGTGTGAACGGAACGCTCTTCCACTGAGCCATAGGACCTCGCAAGCGATCAAGCGATGCTGTGCTTAGCGCGAGAGATACATTAACACCAGGTTGCCAAAAGACCATAATCGCGGGACCTTCAAGGGTGGGGTGAAGCCGTCGATAAGCATGCGCGCGACAGTGACCACCGCAAATGTAAGTAACATGGTGGCGATTTGGCTTAGGCCACGACGACACATTAAAGTTTTGAGTCGCACTAGTTCAGATGAACAGAGTTCAACACAGTTCATATGGGCACAGTGAGTGCGGATGTAGCGCAGTTGGTAGCGCATCACCTTGCCAAGGTGAGGGTCGCGAGTTCGAGTCTCGTCATCCGCTCCAAGTCCCCTCACGGGGGCTTATCGTTAGCGCGATTAGCTCAGCGGGAGAGCGCTTCCCTGACACGGAAGAGGTCACTGGTTCAATCCCAGTATCGCGCACGAAGGGTCTCTGACCCTTTTGCGGATGTAGCGCAGTTGGTAGCGCATCACCTTGCCAAGGTGAGGGTCGCGAGTTCGAGTCTCGTCATCCGCTCCA